>JAFDER010000408.1 GCA_019310245.1 Deltaproteobacteria bacterium | reverse complement strand
CAGGATCGGAAACCTGAAGGCCGACGGCAGGCCCATGCTCGGCCTCGACTCGAGGGACCTCCTGGAGATCGTGCTCGAGTCCTCGGACGACGCGTTCCTCTTCCCCGCCCACATCTGGACGCCGTGGTTCGCCGCGCTCGGCTCCAAGTCCGGGTTCGACTCCATCGACGAGTGCTACGCCGACCTTGCCGGCCACGTCTTCGCCGCGGAGACGGGCCTGTCGTCCGACCCGCCGATGAACTGGAGGGTCTCCTCGCTCGACCGCTTCCGCCTCGTCTCGTTCTCGGACGCGCACTCGCCATCGAAGCTGGGCCGCGAGGCGACCCTGTTCGACACGGACGCTGACTTTCCCTCGATCCGCAGGGCTCTCGAGACCGGGGAGGGGTACACGGGCACGGTGGAGTTCTTCCCGGAGGAGGGCAAGTACCACATGGACGGCCACCGCAAATGCGGCGTGAGGCTCGATCCAGCGCAGACCCGTCGGGTGGGCGAGCGCTGCCCCTCCTGCGGAGGCAAGCTCACCGTGGGGGTCATGCACCGCGTCGAGGATCTCGCCGACCGCGTCGAGCCCGAGCCTCCCCGGACCGCAGGCGTGGTCAGGAGCCTCGTGCCGCTCGCAGAGGTGCTGGGCGAGTGCCTGGGCCGGGGCCCGGCAACCAAGACCGTGACGCGCGCCTACGACGACATGCTCGAGAAGCTCGGGCCCGAGCTGCACATCCTGTGCGAGGCACCCCTCGAGGACATCGAGAGGGCGTCCACGCCGCTCGCCTCGGAGGCCATCGACCGCCTGCGCAGGGGCGAGGTGATCCGCGAGCCTGGCTACGACGGGGAGTACGGGCGGATCCTCCTCTTCGGCGACGACGAGCGTTAGAGACCGCTGCCGGAGTGCCCCGCGCTGCTCACGCCACTGCAACAAGTGTCAAATGTCGGGGTCTGACCCCATCCCTCTAGTAGAAGGACTCCTCGGGCAGGCAGTAGTACATGTCCATGTACACCTCGTACTGCTGGCCAGCACAGGGCACGGAGTAGAGATCGATGATCGTGCCGCACCGGCCGCCCGCGCCGGTGTTTCCGATGCGCGAGTTGTGGGCGATCTGCGTGCTGGCGAAGGGGCTGGAGCCGTCCGGGCAGGTGAGCTTGACGAGCCAGTCGAGCTCGCCGCCCACGCCGCACACCTCCACGGGCCGGTTCTGCGAGCTCTGCACGCTGGCCACCTTCGTCTCGGTGAACATCCACCTGTCCGCGCCCGTGCCGCTCGGCCACGCGATGGGGCCGAAGCCCGTCGGCCCGCCCTGGACCGGGCACTCGAGCGGAGTGTCGAGATCCGCGGATCCCACGCCCGACGAGGTCTCGTCCGCCGGCCTGAGCTCGCCCCGGTCGTCCAGGGGGTTTGCGGTCTCGTGGACGACGCCGGCCTCGTCCGCGGGATCCTGGATGGGTGGATCGCCTGCAGCGGGGCCGCACCCGACCGCGAGGAGCAGAACGGCGAGCCCGAGATGTATACGCTTCATGGAGATCCTCCTCTTCTCTTTCTCGTTTGTGTCATACCCCCGGCGGCATGTGAAGGCCGCTTTACAGGCCGCCGGATTCTGGTCTAGGGATCGTGTCATGAGAGCGAGCCTCCTCGCCTGCATTCTCGCGTCCTGCCTCGCGCCCGCGGCATGCAGCGGGACGAGAGGCGGGCCGGCCGACGCGGGCGCCGATCAACTGGACACCGCGACCGAGGCGGAGGTTCCCGGACCGGACGCGGGGTGGCCCTCGCCGAACGAGTGGTCCTGGGACGGATCATGGACGCCCGTGCTCCCGCTCGACTGCCTCCTGGACGACGAGTACGGCGACGGCCATGACGGCACGCCCGTGCTCCCGCCCGGCGAGTGGGACTGGGAAGACACGAACGACGATCTGGCCAACTGGCGCAACTTCGAGACGAACCTGGGCGGCTTCACGCCGCTCATGGACGGCGCGGGCGGGCAGTTCGGCTGGAGGCTCGTGCCCAACGAGCCGGGTGCGTGCGACTTCTCGGGTCCCGCGGCCTACTTCGAGGGCTCGTGCGGTGTGGACATCATCGATCTTGGTGCAGCGGGATCCATCCATTCCTACGCCACGGGAAACCTGGGAGAGGGGCCCGACGTGCTCGTGTTCCGCGAGAGCTGGTCGCTCGACTTCCGCACGGGCTCGAGCGAGACCGGCGGGGAGACGGACAACGACCTCGTGGTGGCGGGATGCGGCGAGAACGCGGACGGCTCTTTCGACGTGATGACCTGCACGATCCACACGGGGCCGGGCAGCGACTGGGTGTTCGTGCGCGACATCTCGCGCGCGGGCGTGGACCTGGGAAACGGCGCGCACGGCCGCACGGACGCCACGGACCCACTCGACGGGGACGACCTCGTCGTGCTGAGGGGCAACACGCACGACTTCAGGGTGTTCGGCGGCCGGGGCGACGACACGGTCGTGTGGTTCGTGGACGAGAACGTGCAGACGACCACGTGGCTCGGCCCGAACTTCTTCGGAGGCGGCGGCCACGGCGACGCGCTGTGGCACGACGACGGCACGGACCGCCTCGTGCTCGCCGTGCCGGCCGGCTCGCCCATCGTCACGTCCACGCCCACGCCGCCCGGCTCGGTGCTCGTGCGCGGCACGGACGGGGAGCTCGTCCTGGACGAGCCCACGCAGGATGACCCCTTCGCGCGCTACTGCATCGAGTGCGGCACGTCGCCCGACGGCCGCAAGACGCTCATCATCGAGTACGTCTCCGCGGACGAGACCGTGAGCACGGGCTACTTCTTCGTCACCGCGTTCGAGGAGCTGCAGATCGGTGTCGGCCCGGGCGCCGAGGTCTTCGCCCTGGACGACGTGGCCGGCACGGCCAGCCCCCTGGCTGACGCCGCGGTTCCGACGCAGCCGCCCGACTGGCCGGACGCCTACTGCCCCTGAGCCTCTCGGGCCCTTCGACAGGCTCAGGGCTGCGGGTGAGACAGGCTCAGGGCTGCGGGTGAGACAGGCTCAGGGCTGCGGGTGAGACAGGCTCAGGGCTGCGGAAGAACAAGTGTCCAGCGTCGGGGTCTGACCCCATCCCCTGGTGTCGGGGTCTGGACCCCTGTGCCGCGATCAGGTCAGATGAAGAGCCACCCAGCGCTGAAGAGGATCCATCGCCCTGAAGCGATCGAAGCACCACTTGACGATCTCCGGGCCGTGCAGCTCCTTCGGGATGCGCACCTCGGTGCCCACCCACAGGCCGTTGTGCCTGAGCAGATCCGCGCTCGGGTGATCGGGATCGAATCCGCGAGGCACGCGCTTGTAGTGCTCGCCTCCCACCTCGTAGCCCTTCTTCTCGACCTTGCCGATCGCCTGGCGAAGCGCCGCTCCCTTCTTCCTGTCCGCGGCGGCCTCCCTGTAGCGCGCGAGGACCGGCTTGGGGAACACGTGGAAGCTTCGGCGGCTCGAGGTGGAAGTAGTAGCCCGGGCACTCCATGCGCTTGCCGCTTCCCTCCCAGAAGTAGATGCCCAGGTGCGTCTTGTACGGCGACTTGTCCTTCGAGAACCGGATGTCGCGGTGCAGGCGGAAGATGGACCTGTCCGTGCGCGGCTCGGCGTTCACGTCCGGGGAGAGCTTCACGAGCCGCGCGCCCATGGCCACGACGAAGGCACGCGAGGGCTCGAGCACGTTGCTCTCGAAGTAGGGCCGGTGCGCCTCGAACCACGCCTTCGTGTTGTTCTTCTCGAGCAGCTCGAAGAACCTCACGGTCTCCTTGGAAAAACCCGGAAACCTCTTTCTCGCCGGCATCGCTCTCTCCTTTCGCGCCATGCTATCACGTCCTCAATGGCGTGCTACCATGGCCCATGACATGACGCACAAGGTGCTCCACATCCTGAGCCAGAGGCCCTCGCTCACCGGAAGCGGCGTGACGCTCGAGGCCGCGGTACGCCACGCCGGCCGCGCGGGCTGGGATCAGGAGGTCGTGTGCGGCGTGCCGGTGGACGACCCAGAGCCCGAGGTGGGCGGCCTCGAGCCCGATCGCATCCACCCGCTCGTCTTCGAGACGGAGGGCCTGGACTTCCCCGTGCCGGGCATGAGCGACGTCATGCCCTACCCTTCCACCGTGTTCTCGCAGATGACGCCCGCACAGGTCGAGGCCTACGTGCAGGCCTGGAGAAGGCACATCAGCACCGTCGTCTCGCGGTTCGAACCCGACCTCGTCCACACGCACCACGTGTGGCTGATGAGCTCGATCCTGAAGGACGTGGCGCCCGCCACGTCCGCGGTCACGCAGTGCCACGCCACGGGCTTGCGCCAGATGAAGCTTTGCCAGCACCTGGCCGAAGACGTCAGGAAGGGCTGCCGGCGCAACGAGCGATTCCTCGTGCAGAACCCGGAGAGGAGGATCGAGCTCGCCGCCACGCTGGACATCCCCGTAGAGCGTGTCCACGTTGTGGGCGCCGGGTTCCGGGAGGATCTGTTCCACTGCCGCGGCCGCGACGCGGAGCCGGGTCCCAGGCTCGTCTACGTGGGCAAGTACGCGAGGGCGAAGGGTTTGCCCTGGCTCCTCGACGCGGTGGAGAGGCTCGCGGAGTCCCACCGAGGCCTCGAGCTGCACGTGGCCGGGAGCGGCGCAGGGACGGAAGCAGAGGGGATCGAGGAGAGGATGCGGGGGATGGAGGCGGTGACGCTCCACGGGCAGCTCGGACAGGGCGAGCTTGCCGACCTCATGAGGACCTGCTCGGTCATGGTCCTGCCCTCGTTCTACGAGGGCGTGCCGCTCGTGCTCGTCGAGGCCGCGGCCTGCGGGTGCCGGACCGTGTCGACGAGACTGCAGGGGGTAGTCGAGAACCTCGTCGGGCCGCTGGGCGACGCGCTCGCGCTGGTGGATATGCCCCGTCTCACCGGCGTGGACACGCCCGAGCCCGGCGACCTGCCAACCTTCGTCGAGAATCTGGCCGAAGCCGTCGACCGGGCGCTCTCGCTGCCGGCGCCAGGGGATCTGCCGCTCGAGCCCCTCACGTGGAAGGCTGTCTTCGGCAGGATCGAGGCGGTCTGGACCACCCTGCTGCATGGAACACAGGGAGGACTGACATGAAGCGCTTGCCCATCGCCATTCTCGTCACGAGTATGCCGCGCTCAAGTGCATCTCGGGTGTCAAGTGCGACCTGGACGAGAAGCGCGGCTGCAGCGTGTGCTACTGCCACGAGGTCGTGAACGACTCGGAGTCGGTCCACGGCTACGAGACGGGCACGTACAGCGACGAGAAGGGCGGGCCGTGACCGGGGGATGGACCTCTAGCAAACGACCGTAAAGGAGGTTCTGCAAGGAGACGCAAGCCAGGCAAGGAAGCGACGAGTACGGCGAGGGAGCGTGCTTTGGGCACGTGACCGAGCGGTGAGAGGAAGCTGACGCCGCATGGGGCCGCGTATCCGAAGCAGAACTACTAGTTGAACACGAGCACCCAGGCGGTGCTGCCGTCCCCCATGTCCGAGGCCCCGACCCCGATCTTGTCGAGCACCGGCCCCGACCCGCCGAAGTCGTGATAGTAGGCCGCCATCCTCATGAACGGGTTCACCGAGCTCATCGTGGCCTCCGAGGTGTGCACCATGTGCGGCGCGGTGCACGCAGAGGTGATGTGGATGATGCCGCCCTCGACGCTGATCAGGCCGGCAGGCATCGTCCCGCGGGCGATGTCGGCGGCGGCGTTCTGCGCGATCGCCGCGGCGGCCTCGTCCCAGGTCATCACGATCGGCCAGGTGAAGATCGAGTGGAAGTGATCGTCGGAGAACGGAATTCCCCAGTAGCGGTCGTGGGGCTCGTAGCCCTCTCTCTGCGAGTTGATCCAGTCGGCCATGTCACGGACGTCGTCGAACGCGGAGTCCGAGCCGAAGCTCGGCTCGCCCGCCTCGACGTCGGGGTCGCTCTCTGAGTCAGAGCTGGTGTCCGGGCTGGCATCGAAACCGGTGTCCGGGCCGGTATCGGAAGCCGTATCCGGGCCGGCGTCGGCGTCGCTGTCCGCGTCCGGGTACCCCACGTTCGTGCTCTGGTCGCAGGCACCGGATCCCAGCGCCAGCACGAGCAGCAGCGTGAGGGCCCTGACGTCAAGCGTCAAACTTCCACTCATTGGTCGCTCCTCCCTGGAAAATCGACCTCAGTCCTGTCCCATGGCCGCCCGACAGGTCTTCTCGTACAGGTTCCGGAAGATGTTGTCGGGATCGGTGATCGCCTTGACCGCCTCGAAGTTATCGCGGTTGAAGATCTCCCAGAACTCGTCTTC
>JAFDER010000078.1 GCA_019310245.1 Deltaproteobacteria bacterium | reverse complement strand
TTCAGAGACATATCCTGGGTCGCGCGGACGGGGGCGACCGCGCGGCTGGTGCAGGCGGTGCTGCCGGTCCTGTCGGCCTACATCGAGGCCGGCGGCAAGCTCGACGATCTGCTCGTGGACCCCTCGCTGTTCACGCAGCGAAGGACGCCTTTCGGCAACATCATGCGCACGCTCGGGGTGGAGAGAACGTGGTTCCGCGATGGCCCCCCGCTCTCGCAGGACGTCCGCGACGCTGCGCTCGAGCTCATCGACAGGATCGAGGAGAGGCTCCGGGACCGGTAGAGAGGCCCGAGGTCAGGGCACCACGGTGATCTGCGAGACGGAGTACCAGCCGTCCGTCTGACGGCCCTCGATGCCAAGATAGAGGGGGAAGAGCGGATCCGTTGCCGGATCGGTGCCGGCGCGGTCGAGGAGGGCAAGCTCCAGCTCGTAGACGCCCTCGGGGAGATCCGAGGGGATCGTGACCGTGTCGACGACGGAGAACGCCCCGGGCAGCCACGTCGTGATGTCCGCCGATGACGTGAAGGTCTCGCTGCGGGTGGAGCCGCGCAGGCGGTAGGTCAGGGCCCGCGGGTTGTACGGAGGCGCCACCCCGATGTTGCTCCAGTCGGAGACGAAGGTGGTCCCGGCTCCCGGCGCGACCTCCTCGTCGTGGTCGAAGAGGTCGACGACGAGGCGGTAGCCGTTCTGCCTGAGGAGATCGTCGACCGCGTCGACGTAGGAGGCCGGGACGGCGTTGGACTTCGCGTTGAGCACCGAGGCGTGCACGTCGAGCGCCCACCCGAAGGTCCGGAAGACCTCCCCGTCGGGGTCCGAGGTGGTCCATCCGAAGTCGAACCAGTCGGACATGACGCCGCAGATCTCGAGCTGAATAGGCGCGGTCTGCCACAGATCCGCGAACGAGGGGTCCTCTGCCACGGCATTGGCGATCATGTCGGGGTAGAGATCCTCCATGTGGTTCCAGCCTCCGCCCCAGAATCCCCAGTCCCCCCAGCAGTCCACGCGCCACCCGGCGCCGCGGCCCGTGGCGTGCAGCATCGCCTCGAGCTCCCACCCGTATCCCAGGCCCAGCATCACGGTGGGAGTGGACGGGAAGGCGTCGATGTGGTCGTCGATCATCTGCGAGTAGGCGGCCAGGATCTCACCCCGCTCCGTGTCGTTCGCCGGATCGAAGACCTCGAAGATCCCGTCCTCGCCCGTGAGACAGGCCGTGTTCCACTCGCCCCAGCAGCCCACCGTGCCGATGTCCACGTGGTCCACGCCCGGGTGGCCGTCATAGCGGTCCCCCAGCGCCGCGATGAACCGGGCGTGCTCGTCCAGGAAGACGGTGGAGCGGTAGTCGGGCCAGAAGGTGCCGTCGATCCACTCGCCGGGCAGGTTGTACGGATCGGCCATCAGCCAGTCGGGCACGCCCGCCTCTGCCTCGTCGATGGTCATGACGCGGAACGAGAGCGTCTCGCCGAGCACGTTCGCGGACTGGATGGCCACGTCGATCATCGCGAAGTCGATCTCTCCCCGCGCGGGCTCGAGATCCTTCCAGTGCCACCTGAAGTAGGCAGTGGCGGAGTCCGGATAGTTCTCGGGCCAGTTGTCCTCCACGCGGGGCGCGCACTCCTCGGGCGTGAACGTGACGGGTGGCAGGTTGCACCACCAGCTGAAGTGGAAGTCCGTGAATCCCATGCCGGGATTGATCAGCACGTCGTCGATCCGGGCGGGGGTGACGTCGATGCGCCCCTCGGGGTCGATCTCCACGTCCAGCTCGGCCCTGTCGACCGGCGCGTCCGCGGGCGCGTCGTGCGGCGCATCCACCGCTGCGTCGGCATCGGTCGCCGCATCGTCGCCGCCCGAGCCCTTCGACCCGCAGCCAATGATGAGAATCGCCAGTGCAAGGCAAAGCCCTGGATGCTTCATCTGAGCCCCCTTTCGCAGGGTCACAGGATCCTAGCCTTGCTGGATTGAACAGGCAAGAAGACCAGCGTTGCTTGACTCGGCCCCACCCATGATCCACGCTATCAATGAATGGAGGATAGGCCATGAAGACCCATCTGCCGGTACTTCTCTTCCTCTGCATCGCAGCACCGTCGCAGGCGCTGGGGCAGTACTCGGGTCCAGCGCTCGCACCGGAGGGATGGGTGATCGGGGTCATGCCCGCTGCCGAGAAGGAGCGGGAGATCCGCATCGAGAACGGACTGCTCTTCCTCGAGTTGGGGTTCTACAAGAGCGCCCTCAGGGAGTTCAGGGCAGCGTACAAGCTCAAGCCACTCGTCGACATCCGGTTCCACGTCGGCCGCACGCTCTACTTGCTGCAGCGGTTCGTCGAGGCCGAGAGCGAGCTGCGCGCCTACCTGTCGGCGGCCGGCAAGGACGTGCCACTCGGGAACAAGCTTGAGGTGAAGACCATCCTGGCAGACATCCCGAACCACGTGGGTCTGGTGACATTCCAGTGCGAGGTGGACGGGGCGAGGGTCTTCGTGGACACGAGACGCACGGCAACACTCCCGATGTCCCAGCCCCTGAGGCTGGATGCCGGCATCCACCTCATCGAGGTGCTGGCCGACGGCTTCGAGTCCTCGTTCAAGAAGGTCCGGATCCCGGGCGGGGAGCAGCTAACGTTCAAGATCGTGCTCGCCGAGTCGGCTGAACCGACTGCAGAAGCATCGTTCACTCTACCTACCCATCTGATCATGGCAGGCAAGTACAAGGAGATGGGAAACGGGCTCGTACTCGCCGGAGGCCTGCTCCTGGGCGGAGGCCTCGGGCTCGCTCCCGTCGGGGCCATGATCGCGAACATGAACGCGGCGAATGACAGGGACAAGGCGAGGAGGACGGGCTACACATTTCTCATCATCGGCGGGGTGCTCCTCCTGTCCTCGCTCCCGCTCCTCATCACCGGAACGCGCCTGAAGCTCCAGGGATTTGCCATCGAGAATGAACACCACGAGGTGTCGCTCGCACCCTACATGACCGGGATCCCCGGCGGGGCCATGGCCGGCGTCGGCGGTTTCTTCTAGCTCACTCCGCAAGCGTGCAGAGCATGTAGGGGAGAGTGACGGGCTCGGTGCAGCCCGCGATGTCGTACGTGGCCTCGATGGAACAGGCGACGCCCTCCTCGGTGCAGTCCTCTTCGTCCTGGCACCACTCGAGGCAGACGTCCGTGATGAGGACGCCGGGCGGGTTGCATGCCGTGCCGGGACGGCAGCGGCCGGAGCCCGAGCAGTCCTCGCCCACCTCGAGAGACCCCACCTCGAGGTCCGAGCAGGTCTCGTGCGTGCGGCAATGGGCGGTGTCCGGGAACCACGTGCACCACTCACCCTCGGGGCAGCCGCACTGCGTGACCATGTTGCACTCGCCCGCGGCCGCGGGCATGCAATCCTCGCCCACGACGCCGCCACAGGAAGCGAGCACGAGAATCATCGACACGATTGCTGGCTTCACGTCCATCTCCTCATGGCTCGTTGATGCAGATGTAGTCATAGAGCACGGCCGTGAGCGGCGTGGAGCTGAAGTTGCCCATCGCGATGCCCACCTCGTGGACGGTCAGGGAGAACGAGTGGGAGACGGGAATGGAGGTGCCATTGACGATGATGTTCCAGCTCGTCTCATCGGTGCGCTGGATGGAGAGGTCCACGTCGGTCTCGGAACCGGGGATGGAGTCGGAGTGCATGTACCCGCCGCCCGCGGGCATGTCGAGCTGCGTGAAGATCTCGGAACCGCCGCTGGATCGGTCGAGTGTGACGGTGAGCACGTTCTCCGAGTCCTGGAGGACGTACAGGCCCGCGCTCTGGCCATCGGACCCGAAGCTATTGATGATGCGGGTGGAGATCGTGAAGGGGTTCGTGGAGCCGCCCATGTCGTAGGACACCGCCGGGGTGGAGAACTCACCGCCCTCGACGACGTGCTCGCTGCCGGCGTCGACCTGCATCTTGATGAAGCCGGCACATTCGCACACAGAGGCGCAGGCGTCCGTGACGCCGTGGTCCACATAGGAGAAGCCGCCCCCGATCACGGGATCGCGGAACTGGATGAGGTCCACGTTGCAGGTGGACGGCAGGTCCCCGCGGTCGGGGCACGTGACGTCACCCGGACAGGCGGACTCGAAGGGCGCCGTCGCCGGACAGTCGTCCTCGGGGTCCGGGTCCTGCAAGGCATCCAGGCCGTCCGCGTCGAGGAGCGCGTCGGTGGAGTCGTCGACGCCGTCGCGCACCGGGTCGTGGGTGTCCGTACAGGCGTGCAGTGGCAGGAGAACGGCGGCAAGGACGAGGATGGATGCGTGTTTCCCCATGGATCAACAGAGGCTAAGGGGAGTCCGTAGCTCAGTCAAGCTAGAGCTGGCCGAGCTGATCGGTCGTGAGCCACCCGTCGCGCTCCTGATCGTCGCGGATCTGGATCCACTCGCCCTGGATCTCGACGATCTCGACGCGCTGGGCCTCGATGACGTCGAAGACCCGCGGCGACTGGGGGTTCGGGCCCTCGTGGACCATGACGATGCCCGTCTCGAGGACCACGCCGTCGTGCGAGAGGAAGTGCGTGCGGTACTTGCCGAAGAGCATGGCGCCCGAGGCCACCCAGAGGACGAGGAAGATGGACAGGAACAGGCTCGCCGTGACCCGGCCGACGGGCCGCGTCATGAAGTGGCGCACGAGCAGGGCGATGAAGAAGGCGTAGTAGAAGAGGAGGAAGATGAGGGCCAGCTCGTTCGGCGTGAACCAGGAGAGGATGCCCTCCCAGACGGTCTCCCGGGGATTCACGTCCACGTCGGCGCGCGTCTTGGACAGATCGCGGGCCACGGTGGAGCGCACGAACGACAGGTTGTGCTGGGCCGCGGCATCGCGCGGCCGCGTGCGCAGGACCTTCTCGTAGAAGAAGGCGGCGCGGCCGTACTCGTCCATGTGCGCGTAGGCCGTGGCCGCGTTGTACCACAGGTCCGTGTCCTCGACGCCGAGGCGCATGATCTCGTAGTAGACGTCCACGGCCTCGCGATACTCGCCCTTCCAGTAGCGTTCGTTGCCCCGCTCGAACATCTCGTGCACCGTCTCCGCGTGCGCGGGCGCGGCGAGGGTCATGAGGACGATGAGCGCGGCCCACCTCATGGCTTGTGCTCCCGCGGCTTCGGAGGATCGTACTCCTCGAGCAGCTCGAGCATCGAGATGACGCGTTTTTTCACGTCCGCCATGTCCAGGTTGCGCTCGGAGCTCGAGCGGCCGTAGCGCGCGAACTCGCAGTTCTCGGTCTCCTTCACCGTCTCCTCGGAATGCTCGGAGGAAACGCCCACCGCGAGGAGGGCGTCCATGAGCTCCGGGCCGGTCATTCCCGTGGCCGGGATGGTGAACCGCTTCTCCAGGTACTGGTAGATGGCCCGCTGGACCTCGGCGTAGAACTCCCCGTGGTCGCCCGAGGCTCCGGCCTTCTTGAGCACGGTCCGCGCCTCCTTGAGCGCCGCACCGGCGGGGTTGCGCGTGCGCAGACCGCGGGCGAAGGAGCGGCCGAAGGCGAAGAGGTACAGGAACGCCAGGAGGCCGGGCGGGAAGACCGCGGCGACGAGGAACCAGGGATTCCGGACGATCTGCGCCCTGGCCTTGTGGAGCGCGGCCACCGTGCGGATGGGCCTCAGCCTCTCGCCCGTCTCGTCCTCGGGCACGACGGCCTGCACCATCTCCTCGGGCTCGTCCGGACCGGCGGGCAGGACCGCGAGAATCCTCGCGGGTATCTTCAGCCTCTCGTAGGCGCCCTTCTCGGGGTTGAAGAAGACCCACTCGAACGGTCCGACGGTCAGCTCGCCGGGCTTCGTGGGCATGAGCATGTACTCGATCCTCTTCGTCCCGCCCACGACGCCTCCCTTGAGGCTCACGAGGTCCGTGACCTGCGGGTCGTACGTCTTCACCTCGTCGGGGAGCATGATCGACGGCGCGGCGAGCATCTCGATGTTGCCAATGCCCACCAGCGTGATGGTGAAGGTCACGGGCTGGTTGACGAGCGTCTCCTCGGGAACGAGCGCACCCTTCATCGTGTACGTCCCCACGGAGGATGGGACGAAGTCCTTTGGCTTGCCCTCGGCTGGCAGGGGCGAGACGCTGACCGTCACGGGAACGGCCGTGCGCGTGTACTCGCCGCCGCCGAGCAGGCCTCCGAACGGCGAGCTGGACTTGAACACCGCCGGCGTGATCGTGATCTCGCCCGCCTCGGTCGGGAAGAGCGCGTGCTTGCGCAGGACCATCACCTCGAACGTCTTGCCATGGATCTGCTTGATCCCCGTCGAGGGCTTTGCCGAGGGTGGCAGGAGGTCCACGACCCAGAACTTGTCCGTTCCGGGCTCGGTGGGCACGTCCCACATGCCGAGGCTCACCGACGTGAACACGTACAGGGTCATCGTGACCTGCTGGCCGATGACGGCTTCCCGGGGCTCCACCACGGTCTGCAGGAACATCACGGGATCGTACTCCGCGCCCTCCAGGTCCTCGGGCAGGAGCGACGCGTCACCCTGTGTGGACGCATCGTTCGGGAAGGGAACCGGCTGGGGCTGGGGCTGGGGCACCGGCTGTGGCTGCGGCTGCGGAAATCCCGGTATCTTGAACGGCCAGTTCATGCCCGGTGAAGGGGAGACGGGCTGGGGAACCGCGGTCTGCTTGGCCGGCTTGCTGGTGACCGTGATGGTGACGGGGCGGCCCTTGTAGGTCTTGCCCTTCCACTTCACCTCGACGGCACTGAAGGTGTACTTGCCCGGCTTCTTGCTCTTGAGCCACATGTCCATCTCGCGCGTGTGCGTGGTCTTGAGGCCCTGGGACCCGCTGCCGAATCCGAAGTGCACCTGGATGGGGTTCGAGACGGACTTCTGGACCACCTCGAAGCCGGCGAAGCTGGGCAGGATCACCTTCTCGACGGCCGTGTCCTTGGTGACGACGCGCACGACGAGGTTGAAGACCTCGCCCAGACCCACGGAGGTGGAGCCGGCGATCATCTCGATGCGCGGGGCGGACTTGTCGCCGGCGGAGGGGCCTGCCGCAGCGAGCACCGAGGCTACCAGGGCCGGGGCCCAGACTCGCGCCGCCATGGTCATGGCTCTGGTCTTTATCCGCTTCACCAGTCCTTGTCCACCTTGGGGCTTCCGTACCCTCCGTGCTGGCCCCGTAGCTGCTCGAGCTTGAGGTTCGACTCGCCCCTCTGCAGGGCGTCGAGGATCGCCTCCGCCTCCTGCTTGGTGACGGGGACGGGCTGCTGCGCCTGCTCCTGCTCGCCCTGCTGGCCCTGCTGCTGCTGCTCCTGCTCGGGAGATGGCTGCTGCTCCTGCTGCTCCTGCTCGCCCTGCCCCTGCTCCTCCTGCTCCTTCTTCTCCTGCTGGCCCTCCCCCTCCTTCTCCTCCTGGCCGGAGTCGCACTGCTCCTCGTTCTCCTTCTTCTCCTGCTCCTGCTTCTCCTGCTCCTTCTTCTCCTCCTCCTTCTTCTTCTCCTCCTCCTCCTCCTTCTTCTTCTTCTCCTCCTCCTCCTTCTTCTTCTCCTCCTCGAGCTTCTTCAGGGCGAGCGCCAGGTTGTAGGCCGCATCCGTGTGGCCCGGCTGCAGCTTGAGGGCCTGGCGGTAGGCGGCGATGGCCTCCTCCCACCTGCCCTGCGCGAAGCGCACGTTGCCCATGTTGTAGAAGGCGCTCGTCTTGATGTCCTCCTGCTCCTCTCCGGCCAGGCTGATGGCGTCCGCGTAGGCCCTGGCCGCGCGATCGAGCTCGCCGGAGTCCTCCTCCGGGCTCTTGCCGGCCCCCATCTTGAAGAGGGCGTCCCCGCGGTTGAAGTGCACGGCCGCCTCGTCGGGCAGCTGGAGCGCGGCCTTGTCGTAGGACTCGAGGGCCTCGCCGTACTTCTCCTTGTCGAACTTCTTGTTTCCGGACTTCACCTTCCCGTTCTTGCTCTGCAGCGGATTCCAGGCATCCGCGGGCGGGGCCGCCAGGAAGAACGTGCAGGCAAGCGGAAGGATGCAGGCGGCCGTTCGGGTCATCGTTCCTCCCTCCTGCGGCGCCAGCGCGCCCACATCTCGGCCACGTGGGAGCGAGCGTCGCCCGGCATCGTCTCGAGAACGAGCAGGATGAGCGCGGGGATGAGGAACCAGAGGTAGAACTCCTCGTAGATCGTCACCTTGCGCGCCTTGAGCTCGGACTGCTTGAGCTTGCGGATCTCGCGCTCCACGGCCGGCAGGCTGATCTTGCCGGGCGCCGAGCGCGTGTAGGTGCCTCCCGTGCTCGAGGCCAGGCTGCCGAGCATCTCCTCCCCCTCCGCGGAGAGGCTCGTGGTCACGTAGCTGCCGCCGGAGTCGCGCATGAACCCGTCCTGCGTTCCGTCGGTCAGGTAGCGGGGGATGAGCTCGGGAGTGCCCGTGCCGATCCCCAGCACGAAGATCTTCACGCCCTTCTCCCTCGCGAACCGGAGGGCCTCCACGACGCCGCCGCCGTGGTCCTCTCCGTCGGTGACGAGGATCATCACCTTCGAGCGCTTCTTCTTGGTGTAGCCGGAGGTGAGCAGCTCGGTGCCTCCCTGAACGGCCAGGGCGATGTTCGTGCCTCCAACGGGCATGTCGTGCGGCAGCATGTCGCGCAGGAACAGTCGGACCGCCTCGTAGTCGGTGGTGAGCGGGAAGCGGACCGCATCGCCCGCGAACGCGATGACGCCCACGCGGTCCCCGGTCAGCTCATCGAGAAAGGCCATCACCTCCTGCTTGAGCATGGTGATGCGGTCCGGCTTCACGTCCTGGGCGTACATCGACTTGGAGAAGTCCAGCGCGAAGACGATGTCCAGCCCCTTGACGCGGAGCATCTTCTCCTTGCCTCCGTACTGGGGCCGCGTCAGCGCCACGACGGCCAGACCGATGGCGAGCACCATGAGCGTGGCCTTGACGGCCCGCTTGGCGAGGCTCGCCCGCTCGCTCAGGGCCTCCGCCCGGCCGGGAGCGAACCTCCCGAGCGCCCTGCGGCGCAGGATGAAGGAGGCCACGTACCCGGCGATCACCACGGGCACGACGGCGAGGAGCCAGATCGCCCAGTCGTTGCCGAAGCGCACCTTGCACCCCGCGAGCGCGAGGGCGGCGAGGCAGGGCGCGAGGAGCGCCAGCCGTGCGCGAAGACGGCTCACGGGTTCCTCCTGAGCCGCGTCAGGCGCAGGGCGATCTCCAAGAGCAGCAGGAGCAGGGCCGGGAACAGGAAGCGCGGGAAGGTCTCCGCGTACACCACGCCCACGTCCGAGATCCTGGTCTTCTCGAGCGTGTCGAGGATCGCGTGGAACGAGCGCTCGAGCTCGGCGCGGTCGGTGGCCTGGTAGAACGCTCCGCCCGTCCTCTCGCTCATCTGCCTGAGGAGCTCCGGGTTGACGGGGAATCGCTGCGTGCCGAAGATGGCCCTTCCGAACAGATCCTTGTCGATCTCCACGGGCGAGTTCTCGTCCCTGCCCATGAGGATGGTGTAGATCCGGACGCCCAGGGTCCGCGCGAAGTCCGCGGCCTGAGAGGGGGAGATGTTGCCCTGGTTGTTCGACCCGTCGGTGAGGAGCACGATCACCTTGCTCTCCCCGTCGAGCTTCCTGAGGCGGTTGATCGACGTGCCGACGCCGTTTCCGATGGCCGTGCCCCGGCCGTCCACGGTCCCCAGCTCGAGCTCGGAGACGAGATTGCGCAGGACGTTGTAATCGAGCGTGGGCGGGCAGAGCGTGTAGGCCTCCCGGCCGAAGACGACCATGCCGATCCGGTCGTTGACACGCCGGGTGATGAAGTCGTCGATCACCGCCTTGGCCGCGTCGAGCCGCGTGGGATCGATGTCCGCGGCCTTCATGGAGAACGACATGTCCAGCGTCATCACGATGTCGATGCCCACCACCTCGGCCTCCTCGCGGATCGCGGTGGCCTGCGGACGGGCGATCGCCAGCACGACGAGGACCACGGAGGCGGCCCTGAGGACGGTGGGCACCTTCCTCAGGTACACGCCGAGGCCCTTCCAGCCCAGGTTTTTGACGATGTCCACCCGCGGGAACGCGATGCGGGCCACCTTCCAGCGGACCACGAGCAGGTCCATGATCGAGAGCAGGGGCACGACCAGGAGCAGGAAGAACGCCCACTCGTTCTTGAACCTCAGCCCCTCCGCGTACGCGGCGTCACGCCACAGGATGACGAGCATCACCACCGCGGCCAGGGCGAGGCCGGCGAGGATCGGCCAGAGGAACCCCCAGATCCGGGCGAGGGTGCGGTAGAGCGGAGTGTCCCCCGTCTCGGGAGGACCGGGCCGGCCGGCTGCCCTCACGACTTGCCTCCCGGCCGCGGCGTGGGCTTCTCGGGCGTCGTCACCTGCACGATGCGGAAGGCCTCGGAGAGTGCCGTCTCGTCCTCGCCGGTGCCGGGGGAGAACTTGGCGAACTTGACCATGTCGCACTCGTTGAGGAAGCGGAAGAGCTCGGCCTGGGTGAGGCCGGCGGTCTTCCTGCCGCGCATCACGACGATGATCTCCTCGGTCGTGGACTCCAGCCCGTCGAACCCGTACCTGCCGCCCACGTACTCGCGCATGATCTCGGACAGCTCGATGTACCACGCCTTCTTGAGGCCCTTCTCGGGCATGCCGCCCTCGCGCAGCGCCTCGAGCTTCTCGAGGGCCACCTCGTCGGGCGGACGGGGCGGCGGCGGCGCGAGCGCGGCCATCGGGTGCCACTTCGTCCAGTTCATGACGAGGTAGCGCACGAGGAGCACGAGCAGCACGAGCACGAGCAGGCCGCCCGAGACGTACAGGATGGTGTAGTCCTCCTGGTAGACGTCGACGACGGGGGCGATGTCCTTCGGCACGTCGTCCTTCGCACCCGCCGTGGGATCCGTGACCTTCACCTTCCGCGCGTGCGTGTCGAGGTGCACGACGTCGCCTCCCTCGAGAACGCCTCCGAACTCCAGCCCCGGGATCTGCGTCTCGCCGGGCTCGAGTGCGAGCAGCGTGAGAGAGTAATCGTCGATCACGCGCCCCCCTTCGCCCTCGCGCGTCTCCATCACCTTGTCCACGAGCTCCAGCGTCCCGAACGACGTGTCCGCCGGAAGGTGGATGCGGTCCGCCGGGCGGCGCGTGACGACGACCCTGAGCACCACGGCCTCTCCCAGCCCGATCTCGCTGCCGCCCTCGATCCATGACTTGATGGAGGGCCGGAGGGCCTCGGGGATCTCCTCGAGGGACGTGCCGTCGACCGTCGACGCGCCGAGGACGATCGCGAGGATCGCGCAGGCGGCATGCATCTAGTGCCTCCTCACGCGCCTCTGCCTGAGGCGGAAGAACCTCACGAGCGGGTCCAGGTAGGGCCGGCTCGCATCGACCGAGATGTAGTCGATCTTGTTCCTGCGGAAGAACTCGTGGCGCTCGATCTCCTCGCGGCGTGCCGCGTCCGAGAAGGCCTTCCTCACCCTCGGGCTGTCGGTGTCGAGCCACACGGCCTCACCGGTCTCGGGGTCCTCGACGAGCACGAGGCCCATGGGCACGAGCCC
>JAFDER010000077.1 GCA_019310245.1 Deltaproteobacteria bacterium | reverse complement strand
GAGCAGCCGGACATGGACCGGCTTGTGGCAGTGAAGATCCTGCACCCGAGGCTCGCGTCGCGCTCCGATCTCGTCCTGAGGTTCAGGCGCGAGGCCCGGGCCATGAGCCGGCTGACGCACCCGAACACCGTGCGGGTCCTGCTCTTCGGCCAGCTCGACACGGGGGCACTCTACATCGTGATGGAGTTCCTCGACGGCAAGAACCTTCTGCAGGTGGAGCGCAAGGAGGGGCCGCTGGATCCCGTCCGTGCGGGCAACATCATGATCCAGGTGTGCGGAGCTCTCGGCGAGGCACACCAGCAGGGCATCGTCCACCGCGACCTCAAGCCCGAGAACATCGTCCTGTCGATGCAGGGAGGGATGGCGGACTTTCCCAAGGTGCTGGATTTCGGCCTCGCGAAGATGAAGGACCCTCCTGACCCGAAGACGGGCAGCATGAGGGCGCTGACCCAGCAGGGAGCGGTCTTCGGAACACCCGAGTTCATGTCGCCCGAGCAGGCGCGGGGCGAGGTGCTCGACGCGCGTTCGGACATCTACTCGCTGTGCATCATCCTCTACGAGATGGTCACCTGCAAGCTGCCGTTCAAGGCCAAGAGCCCCATGGATTTCATCACGCAGCACATCAAGGGCAAGCCAATCCCGGTCAACGAGCGCGTCGCCGGACTGCCGCTCACCGAGAAGCACTGGTCCGTGATGGAGAAGGCGCTGAACAAGAACAAGGACGACCGGTACCAGACGACCCTCGAGTTCGCCGAGGCGCTCAAGAGCTGGGTCAACGGCTCGCCGACCGAGCACTACCTGCCGTCGCACGGGGACGCGGCGCCGTCCGCCCCGTCCCAGCCGGACGCGGCACCTGCACCCGCGGCCGCGCAGGACGCTCCTGCCGCGCAGGTGCCCGACAAGAGCCGCGAGATTCCTGCCGAGGTGGAGACGGGGTTGAGCAAGGGGGTCGTGATCGGGCTCGTCGGCGGCCTCGTGCTCCTGTTCATCACCGTCGTCGCACTCGTGATCATCCTTCTGGGAATGAGTTGAGGGAACGAAGCTCTCCCTGCCGTGAGCCCAGCGGCGGGGGAGGAGGACAGATGGGAAAACGACTGACAGTGCTCATTTCGTGCCTGCTGGCCGCGAGCGTGTGGACCGGCACGGCCCTGGCGGGAGACGCCTCCACCACCGTCCTCGGCCTTCTGTCCGACGAGGCCGATTCGACGTTTGCCGAGGAGTTCTCCGGCTATCTGAGAGATGCCGTCGAGGCCCGCGAGAAGCTCGGCCATACGGGCAAGGACCAGACGCTGGAGCAGCTCGCCATGGCGTTCGGGTGCCTCGATTCACTCGACCCCATGTGCCTGCAGGAGATCGGGGAGGGGCTCGAGACCACGCTCCTCATCCACGGAAAGGTCGAGTCCTCGTTCGGGGACTTCGATGTGACCGTCACACTCTTCGACGTGGTGAAGGGCAAGGTGGTCAAGAGCACCGCCTCGACCATTGCCGGCGACAAGCAGGGATCCATCTATCTGCAGGACGCCTCGGATCGGATCATCGCCGAGCTGCTCGACGAGGAGCCGCGCACGGCGATCATCGTCCAGTCCAACAAGTCCGGCGCCACGATCCTGCTCGACGGAGAGGATGTGGGCACCACCGGCGCCGAGCCTGTGTGGCTGCGCGACGTGGAGCCGGGCGAGCACGAGCTGAGCGTGGAGAAGGACGGGTACGAGACGTTCATGAAGGAATTCGAGATCAAGAAGGGCGGGCGGCTCGACATCGACGCCCCGCTCTACAAGGTGGGCGAGAAGCCGCCCGATGGCGTGGGTGTCTCTCCGGTCAAGGGCCCAAAGGTCAAGCCCGACAAGAGCAAGGTGATGCTGTGGAGCGGCGTGGGCGTGGGTATCGTCGGGCTGGGCCTCGTCGGAGCCGGCGTGGGCATGACGGCGATGGTCTCGGGCGCCAACGACGATCTGAGCGCCGCGCGCCAGGTCACGCTGTCGGGCCAGGACGTCTGCTCGTGCTTCAACGAGAGCCTGCCGACTGCGGAGTGCTTCGGCTCTCCAGCCTGGCCCTCGGACGTGAGCCGCTCCAATGTCAAGGACGCATGCTCCAAGGGCAAGACCGGCCAGGCGGCCCAGTTCGTCTTCTACAGCTTGGGCGCGGCCGCGGCTGCGACCGGGATCGCCCTCATCATCACCGCCCTTGTCAAGAAGAAGGGCAAGAAGGCCTCGGTCGAGGAGGATGACGAGGACGAGGAGGAGTACGAGGACGAGGAGGAAGAGGCATCCATCTACATCATCCCCTCGATCACCCCCGACGGCGGCTTCCTCTCCGTCGTGGGCCGCTTCTGACAGTTCCCCAGGATGCGCATCATCTCCGGCAGCCTGAGGGGCCGGCGCCTGCACGCACCCCCCGAGGGCGTGGTGCGCCCCACTCCCGATCGCGTGAGGGAGAGCGTGTTCAACATCCTCGGCCAGAAGCTGGACGACCTGGAGTTTCTCGACCTGTACGCGGGCAGCGGGGCAGTGGGCCTCGAGGCCGTGAGCCGGGGAGTGCGCCGCACCGTGCTCGTCGAGAGCGATCCGGCGGCCTGTGAGGTGATCAGGCGAAACATCGCCCGGCTCGGGTGCGAGGAGCGGAGCGAGCTCGTGTGCCGCAGCGTGGACCAGGCCCTCGGCGCGATGCAGCGGAGCGGGGACGGTTTCGACGTGGTGTTCGTCGATCCGCCGTACTCCGATCCGCCCGGGCAGCTCGCGGCCCTGCTCGCGAGGCTTGGCGAGACGTCGCTCGTCCATCCCGACGGGTGCGTCGTCCTGCAGCAGAAGAGGGGCAGGCCCGTGGCCACGCACCCGTGCTTCTCCGCGCGGAAGCCGCGCAACTACGGAATTACGTCGATTCTCGTGTTCGATCGTCTAAGTACGAGGGAGCCGCCAGCTTGACGAGGTCGAGGCTGGGGGCTAGACAGAAGGCTCCAGACGGGCTCGGCGGACGAGGCATCGAGCGCGTTCTGTCAGGAGGACCCATGGCACAGGTTGCCATCTATCCAGGCTCATTCGATCCCATCACGAGCGGCCACCTCGGCATCATCGAGCGCGGCCTGTACGTGTTCGACAAGCTCATCGTGGCCGTGGCCATCAACGCGCGCAAGGGACCCTTCTTCACGCTCGAGGAGAGGCTCGGGTTCATCGAGCGGAGCTTCGAGGGCAACGATCGCGTGGTCGTGGACTCCTTCACGGGCCTGACCGTGGACTACGTGCGCACCAAGGGGGCGAACGTGATCCTGCGCGGTCTGAGGGCCGTCGCTGACTTCGAGTACGAGCTCCAGATGGCCAACCTCAACCGCAAGCTCGCGCCCGGCATCGAGACGCTCCTCATGATGACGGGTGAGGAGTACTTCTTCGTCAGCAGCCAGAACGTCAAGGAGATCGCCCTGCTGGGCGGGGACATCCAGGGACTCGTCCCTCCGCACGTCGTGGAGGCCTTTCGCGAGAAGCTGGAGCGAGGAGAACCATGAAGACGAGATCGTTGCCCCTGATCCTCGGCATCGTGACCGCGGCTTGCCTCGCGGGCACAGCCGCCGCGGACGGCACGTACAAGGTCAGCCAGACGAGCAAGGACGAGTACCGCGTGGGCGTCAAGTACAGGACCGAGGTGAAGACGGGTCACCTCACCCATGCGCGCCTCTTCGTCGTGGCGAAGGATGGCTGGAAGGTGAACGCCAAGTTCCCCTTCAAGGTGGAGATCACGAGTCCGTCCGGGGTGTCCATGGAAAAGACGGTCTTCAAGAAGGGCGACGCGAAGGTCATGAACGACCACAAGGCCGTGTTCAAGATCCCCTACAAGGCGACTTCCGATGGCGTGCACGCCTTCAAGGCGAAGGTCAAGCTGAGCGTGTGCAAGGGCACGACGAAGTGCCTCTTTCCCACCGAGACCCTCAAGTGGACCGTCACGTCCAGCGGTGAGTAGAGTGGCAGAAGGCGACCCCGGCTCCGATTTCTCGGTCAACTCCTGGCTCGAGGATCTCGGGCGCCGGTCCGACGAGCAGTTCCGCAAGGCCCGGCGCATCATCAGCTTCGGCGAGTACCTTCAGGAGGTGGAGGGGGAGCCCGACGTCCACGTGCGCGACGCCTCCGCGTGGCTGAAGGACATGTTCGATCACTTCGGTACCCGTGAGGTGATCTACCCCTGGGGAGTGGAGAAGAGGTTCGTGCTCTTCGACCAGCAGTTCGAGCGCGCCGGCGACCCCCTGATCGGCGAGGAGTCCGTCCAGCAGGAGTTCTACCAGGCGCTCAGGGGGTTCGTGCGCGACGGACGTCCCACAAGGATGATCCTGCTGCACGGGCCGAACGGCTCGAGCAAGAGCACATTCGTGCAGTGCATCATGCGGGCCATGGAGCACTACTCGTCCCTGGACGAGGGCGCCCGCTACCGCTTCAACTGGGTCTTCCCACGCGAGCGTTCCGGAATGGGAGCCGTCGGCTTCCTCGATCGTGCGAGCAAGCTGCCCTCGGGAGGGAGCTTCGCGCACGCCGACGAGGGCGACATCGAGGTGAGGCTGAGCTGCGAGCTCAAGGATCACCCCTTGCTCCTCCTGCCCCGGGTCGAGAGGATCCGCTTTCTCGAGAGCCTCGAGTCGAGCAGGTCGGGCCACGTTCCCGACATCATCGCCCAATCGGGCCTGTGCCCGAAGTGCAAGCTCATCTTCGACGCGCTCATGACGTCGTACAGGGGGGACCTGCGCAGGGTCCTGAGCCACGTGCAGGTGGAGCGGTTCTTCATCTCGCGCGGCTACCGCAGGGGCGCCGTGACCATCGGCCCCCAGATGCACGTGGACGCGTCCGAGCGGCAGGTGACCATGGACCAGAGCCTCGCCTCGCTGCCGCGCATGCTCGCCCGGGTCTCGCTCTACGAGTTCATGGGCGACCTGGTGGACGGAGCGGGCGGGCTCATCGAGTTCGGCGACTTCCTCAAGCGGCCGCTCGAGGCCACGAAGTACCTGCTCGGCACGCTGGAGAACGGCGAGGTGGATGTTGGCCAGAACATCCTGCGCATCGACGCCGTCATCGTCGGCACGACGAACGAGATTCACCTCGCAAGCTTCCGCCAGCAGCCGGAGTACCTCTCCTACCTCGGGAGGCTGCACCTCGTGAAGGTGCCCTACATCATGCACGAGCCAACGGAGCGATCCATCTACTCGACCATCGTCGAGCCCCGGCTCGGGGCCCACGTCTCACCCCACGCCCTCGAGGTTGCGTCCTCCTGGGGCGTGCTCACGCGGCTCGACCGCCCCAAGCCCGAGAGCTACGAGCATCCCCTGTCCGAGATCATGGACACGCTCACCGCGCTGGAGAAGCTCGACTTCTACGCCACGGGAAAGGCGCCGCAGAGGCTCGCCACCGAGGCCGCCGTGGAGCTTCGCAAGGCGTTCCCCGACGTCATGTCCGAGAGCGAGCAGGAGATCGCCTACGAGGGCATCCTCGGGGCGTCGCCGCGCGAGGTCAAGCTCGTGCTCGAGCGGGCCAACAAGGACTCCGAGGAGGCCTGCATCACCGCGATCGGGGTCCTGCGCGAGATCGCCGTCATCTCGGAGAAGGTCAAGGACTTCCCGTTCCTGTCCCAGGAGGCCGAGGAGGGCGGGTACAACGACGCAGCGGCCTTCACGGAGGGGCTCACCGCGCGTCTTCTCGACGTGCTCGAGGTGGAGGCCCTGGAGGCCTCGGGGCTCGTGACCTCGGGAGGGTACGAGGAAATCTGGCGGCGCTACGTGCTGCACGCCACCTCGTCGGTGAAGGGCGAGAAGGTCAAGGACCCGAAGTCGGGCAAGAACGTCCTGCCGGACAAGAACCTCATGAGCGAGATCGAGGCGGAGCTCGCGATCGACGAGAAGCCGAAGGACTTCCGTCAGGGCCTGCTCAGCCACATCGCCGCCTGGGCCATCGACAACCCCGGCGGCGGGAGCGTCGACTTCTGCACGCTCTTCTCCCACCACGTCGTCGCCCTGAAGCGCCGCCAGGTGGTGAAGAACCACGGGAAACTGGCCGATCTCGTCATCAAGGTCCTCGAGGATGCGGAGAAGGGCGAGGACGTCTCCGTCAATCCCATCGTGGCCAACATGATCGAGATGCACGGCTACTGCGCGTCCTGCGCCGTGGACACGCTCACCTTTCTGCTCGTCCGTCGACTGCGCGCCGAGCGCGACGACGATCCCGACTGAACCCGCCACAGAGAGGCCGCTACATTTCGACAGGCTCCGGGCCACGGAAGCTCCGGGAAGCGGGAGTCTAGATACGTTCTCATGGGTCCGCGGCACCCGGCCCTCCGACCAGGATAGGGCTCAGGCCGAGTGGGGCATCAGAGCGGGCAGGGTGCGGGGTCGAAGGCACCATACAGTTCCCCGGTGACTGAGTGCCCCGCACGTCTGTCCGCTCGTGCAGCCGGCGTTGCCCTTCGACGGGCTCAGGGGAGCGGAAAAACAGGGGAGCGCGATCGGTGAGCTAAGCGGGCTAGTTGACCACGCGGGCGTGCCGCTCGGCGTAGTCCACGCCGCCGCGGCCGTCGTACATGACGAAGTAGAACTTGACGAGCCCCGTCGCGTCGTCCGGCGGGGTCCAGCTCACCTCGGCCAGGCCCGTCTCCTCGTCCACGCTCGAGCGGTCCTTGCCCATGGAGCCGCTGGTCGCGAACCACGACACGTACGGCGCCTCCACGCGCGCCTCTTCCTCGCCGAAGCGGATCACGGTGTACGGCTCGGCCGATCCCTCGACCGGCTCGATCGCGAGCGCGATCTTCTCGCACGTGCCATCCGGGTCGCATGGCAGGTCGGGCTCCGCGTCCTCGGCCCACTCCTCGCCGCCGATGAGGATGCGCGCGATGCCGGGGTTCTGGTTGCCCTCGGACGGGTCGGCGTGTGCGCGAACGGACTTGAAGGCGAGTGCGTCGTCGCCGTCGCAGAAGTCGAAGATGTCGGCGCCGCCGAGGCAGTCCTCGCAGTCCGGTCCGGGGCACTCGCAGTCCGGGATGTCGGGGATGCCGGCGCAGGCGCCCAGCACGACGTACACCTCGGTCACGTCCTGGCCCTCGCCGAGCTCGGGCAGGACGAGCGATGCCGTCTCCTCGAGCCCCAGCAATACGAACCGTTCTCCGGCCGCCTCGTCGCCCGCCAGTGACTCGAGGCACTGCCGGCCGGACTGGCCCGGCAGGGGCAGGCACGCCGCCCAGATCATGAGGGGCGGTGCGCCGCCTATCGTGTCCGACATGAGCGTCTCGACCGTGATCTCCTCGCCCGGCGCACCCGAGGCCGGCGTGGTCTTGACGGCGATGATCCTGAACTTGTCGACGAGCGACTGCGGCGTGAGGTTCGGGGTGCATGTCGCGGCAGCGAGACCGGCAAGGAGCATCGCGCTCCAGCCGAACCGTTTCGCATGCGTCGCGTTCACATCCTGATCCATAACCCATCTGCCCCACGCGGGCAATCTCGCGCTATATGTTGACTGCCCGGCGCAGGCCCGGCTATGAAGGACGGACCCTTCGCAAAGGACCCTGTCATGAAGTCTGCTCCCGAGACCGTGGACCTGTTCAGGAGCTGGAAGGTCAGCCGCTACAGGTTCGACAATGGACTGCGCGTCCTGCTCCTGCCGGATCCTTCGACGCCGCTCATCTCCTACCATACGTGGTACCGAGTGGGATCGCGCAACGAGGTGGAGGGAAAGACGGGGCTGGCGCACCTGTTCGAGCACCTGATGTTCGGCGCCACGTCGAACCACCCCTCGGGCGAGTTCGACCGCGAGCTCGAACGCATGGGCGCGGAGACCAACGCCGCCACGTGGCTCGACTGGACATACTACCACCAGACCTTCCCGCCCGATGCCCTGGAGCTCGTGCTCGAGTTCGAGTCGGACAGGATGCACAACCTCGTGCTCACCGACGAGGTGGTCACGCGCGAGAAGAGCGTCGTGGCCAACGAGAGGCGCTACCGCGTCGAGGACCGGGTGGACGGCTTCCTGGACGAGCTCCTTTACAAGACCGCGTTCGAGGTGCACACGTACGGCCACCCCACGATCGGGTGGATGGACGACATCGAGAACTTCACTCTCGACGACTGCCTGGATTTCTACAGGACCTACTACTCGCCAGGCAACGCCATCGTCGTCGTGGTGGGCCGCTTCGAGGCCGACGAGATGCTCGCGCGGCTCGAGCTGCGGTTCGGCTCCACCGCCGCCCAGGTCGTGCCGCCGCTCGAGATCGGCGAGGAGCCCGAGCAGAAGGGCGAGAAGCGCATCGAGGTCAGCCGCGAGATGCCGGCCGCGAAGCTGCTCGCCGGATACCACGTCCCTGGAATCGGCGATCCCATGAATGCCGCGCTCGTGGTGCTCAACACGATCCTGTCCGGCGGCGAGAGCGGACGCCTCGTGCGCCGTCTCGTCCACGACACCGAGGTGGCGACCGATCTCATGGGATGGACCGGCGTGTTCGCCGACCCGTGCCTGCTCGAGTTCCAGGTTGACCTCAGGGAGGGCAGGCAGCCCGAGGAGGCGCTGCGCGTGCTCGACGAGGAGCTGGAGAAGGTGCTCGCGGACGGCGTCAGCGAGGAGGAGATCGGCACGGCGAGGAACCGCAACAGGCTCGCCTTCTACATGGGCCTTGGCATGGCGAGCGGGAAGGCGAACCAGCTCGGCTTCTTCGAGACCGTGCTCGACGATTGCGGGGCACTGACGCGGCGCATCCAGGAGATCGAGAGGGTGGGACGCGGCGAGGTCCTCGAGGCCGCCCGCTCCATCTTCCGTCCCCAGAACCGAACCATCATCCTCGCCACTCCGGAGAAGTCATGATCCCCTCGAAGGTGAGCTGGGGCTCCACGGCCGTGTTCGCCGAGCGTGACGGCACGGTTCCCGTGGTGCACTTCTACATCAACCTACTGTGCGGGGCCGAGCTCGACCCGGCCGGCGGATCGGGCCTGACGAGGCTCGGCGCGCAGATGCTGCGCATGGGAACCCGCGGCCGCTCTCGCGAGCAGCTCAACAGGGCGATCGAGGCCCTGGGCGCCGAGCTCGACGTGGGGACCTCCCATCACCGGGTCACCATCTCGGGCCACGTGATCAGGGACAACCTCGATCCGCTCCTCGATCTGGTCGACGAGATCCTCAACGACCCCGGGATGCGCGAGGAGGACTTCGAGAAGCTCAGACGCGAGACGCTGGCCGACATCGTGCAGGTGCGCGACGACGACCAGTCGCTGGCCTACCGGCACTTCCGCTCGCTCCTGTTCGGCGATCACCCCTACGGCCGGAGCACTGTGGGCCGGCACCGCGACGTCTCTTCCCTGGGATGGGAGGACGTGGAGCAGGTCGTCGGCTCCGTGCTTCGCAGGGCCCCGGTGCTCATCGGGCTGGCCGGCGACTTCGACGAGGATCACATGAGGTCGCGGCTCCAGCCCATGGTCGAGAGGTTCTCCGAGCGCACGCTCGCACTGCCCGCCACGACGGAGCCCGCATCTCCGCGCGGCGTTCGCGTCCGGCTCGTGGACAAGCCGGCGCGCACCCAGTCGCAGATCTACATGGGCCACTTGGGCCTGAGGGCGGGCGAGGAGACCTACTTCTCGACCGCACTGCTCAACACGGCCTTCGGAGGCACGTTCACCGCGCGGCTCAGCCGGGAGGTGAGGCAGGAGCGGGGGTGGAGCTACGGCGCCTACTCCAGGATCCTGCGCTCGAAGATGCGTGACGCGTTCTACCTGTGGACCTTCCCGGCGATGGAGGACATGGTCGACTGCATGGGGCTGGAGCTGGGCCTGCTCAAGGGCCTGAGGGACGACGGCCTGAGCAAGGAGGAGTTCGACTTCGCGCGCAGGTACCTCGACAACCACTTCCTGTTCGCCATCGAGACCGCCTCGCTCAGGGTGGCGCTGGCGCTGCGCCAGGAGGTGCTGGAGCTGCCCGGCGACTTCTACGCCCGCTACAGGCAGAACGTGCGCGGCGTCGAGCACGAGGAGGTCCAGCAGGCCGCGCGCTCGTTCGTGGATCCCGACAACCTGTGCATCAGTGCCCTGTGCACGGCCGACAAGATCAGGCCGGCCCTCGAGAACCTGCTCGGCGAGGACGCCTCGATCGAGGTCGTGCCCTACGACACGGACGCCTAGCCTCTCTGAGCACCCTTCGACAAGCTCAGGGATAACGGAAAATGGTTGTGAGGGAGGTTCGAGTCGCTACTTGACGGGGGGCTTGGCGGTGGTTCCCTTCTTGCCGGGGAACTTCTTCTTGATCTTCTTCGGGTCCTTCTTTGGCTTCTTCTTGCTGGGCGTGCCGCTCGGGCTGCCCGTCACGCCGCCCTTCGGGCCGACACCGCCGGAGCCGCCGATGGAGCCGCTGGCCGAGCCGCTTCCCTTGGAGGGCTTGTACTTGCCCGGCTTCGCGCCCGGCTTGCCCGTTACTCCGCTGCCCGGCTTGGAGGGCTTGTACTTGCCCGGCTTCGTGCCCGGCGTTCCCGTCACGCCTCCCTTGCCCGGCTTGCCGTAGGTCCCGGTCTTGGGGCCGGCCGTGCCCGTGGTCCCGCCCTTGCCCGGCGTGGTGAATGTCCCGGTCTTGGGGCCGGCCGTGCCCGTGGTTCCACCCTTGCCCGGCGTGGTGAATGTCCCGGTCTTGGGGCCGGCCGTGCCCGTGGCCCCGCCGCTCGAGGGCGTCGTTCCGATCGTCACTCCCACGGAGCCCGAGGCGCCGCCAGATGCGGATCCGGGCTTGGTGGGATGGCCGGGCTTGGCCACGCCGCCGGGGGCGGCCGGGTGGCCGGGCTTGGCCACGCCGGTCTTGGCCGGCTTGCCGGCCTTGTATCCCTTGGCCTTGTGGGCCGCCGTGCCCTTGGCCACGTGCTTGGGCTTCCAGTGGCCGGACTTGTAGGAGACCGATCCTCCAATGGTGATGAAGCTTGCCGACACCCACACGTAGCCGGGCCGGGGGGGCGCCCAGTAGCCCTCGATCCAGATGTAGTCGTAGCCCGTCCAGTCCCAGTAGCCACCGATCCAGTAGTAACTGTTGCTGGGTGCGGGCGGCTTGATCGCGACCACGACCTTGGGCGCCGGCGGCTCGTAGGGAACGACCACGCCCGCGGGCTCGTAGTATGCGGTGGCGTACATGGGGTCCGGGCAGACGCAGCAGGCCGAGGCCAGGACGGCCACGGCCACGGCGGTCAGCGCGATGGCCCCTCTCTTCGATCCGTGCTTGTGAGTCATGTCATGTGCTCCTTGCATCGCCCTGGCAGAACGGGCGACTCATCCCGGGGATTGGCTTCTATCGGTAAGTGTCCCTTTCATATAGTGTTTTACAGTACCCAGCATCGATTGCAAGCGCCGTCTTCTTGTCGGGTTAGACGGTGGAGACGGTGAAAAGAACTCTCGAGAGAGGTGAGATGGGTATGTTCAACGAATATCTGTCCATTCTCGTGGCCATCATCGTGGCCGTGGGGATCGCGGAGCTGCTCTGGCTTTGCAGCCACTTCATCGGACCGAAGCACAGGACCCGCGAGAAGCTCATGCCGTACGAGTGCGGGAACGACACGGAGGGGACGTACGACGTGCGCTTCCCGATCCGCTTCTTCCTGCTCGCCATCCTGTTCCTGCTCTTCGACGTGGCGCTCGTGCTCCTCTACCCCTGGGTGATCCAGTTCAAGCACATGGACTGGACCGGCCTGCTCGTGGCCCTGCCCCTGCTGGGCGTCATCGGCCTGGGCCTGTTCTACGTGATCCGCAAAGGAGCCCTGCAATGGCAGTAGACAAGAAGCCGCCCGAGGAGGGTTCCATCCTGGTCACCTCCATCGAGTCGGCGATCGCCTGGGCGCGCAAGTTCTCACTGTTCCAGTACCCGTTCGTCACGGCCTGCTGCGCCATGGAGTTCATGTCCGCGATGGGCCCGATGTACGACATGGCCCGGTTCGGTGCCGAGGCCCCGCGCTGGAGCCCGAGGCAGGCCGACATCATCTGGGTGGTGGGCACCGTCACGAACCGGCAGGCGCCCATCCTCAGGCGCATCTACAACCAGATGGGCGAGCCCAAGTGGGTCATGGCGTTCGGCACCTGCGCCTCGACGGGCGGGTTCTACGACAACTACGCGACGCTCCAGGGCATCGACAAGATCATCCCGGTGGACGTGTACATCCCCGGCTGCCCGCCGCGTCCCGAGCAGGTGCTCGACGCGCTGATGCTGCTGCAGGACAGGATCCAGGCCGAGGGATCCTCGCGCATGCGCGCCCTCAAGGAGATGGCATGAGCAAGAAAGCGATCAGGGCCGTCAAGAAGGCCTGCAAGGACGCGTTCATCGACTCCCATGCCGAGCACGGCGATCACACCGTGATCGTCAAGCCGGAAAAGCTGCTCGAGGTCGTCCGGTTCCTGCACGACGATCCCGACATGGACATGAAACATTTCTGCGATCTCACGGTCGTGGACTGGCCCGAGCGTGAGGAGCGCTTCGAGGTGGTCATCCACCTGCACTCGCTCACGCGGCACCACAGGATTCGCGTCAAGGCGAGCGTCGCGGAGTCGGATCCGGTCGTGCCGTCGATCACGCCGCTCTACAAGGGCGCCAACTGGTTCGAGCGCGAGGCGTTCGACATGTACGGCGTGAAGTTCGAGGGACACCCCGATCTGAGGCGCATCCTGCTGTGGGAGGAGTTCGAGGGACACCCCCTGCGCAAGGACTACCCCAAGAAGAGAAGGCAGTGCCCCATCCCGTTCCGCGAGGATCACCCCGACCAGCCGCCTCCCTTCCGGGAGAGGCCCTGAGAGAGGAGGCGAGCATGGAGAAGTACGAGGAGAAGGAGCTTCATCTCTCGGCGGAGCCCATGAAGATCAACCTGGGCCCGAGTCACCCCGCCATGCACGGAACGGTGCGCGTTGTCGTCCACGTCGACGGCGAGGTCATCGTCAGGAGCGACGCGCAGGTGGGCTTCCTGCACCGGGGCTTCGAGAAGGAGTGCGAGAACTCGACCTGGAACCAGGTCTTCCCCTACACCGACAGGCTCAACTACGCCTCGCCGCTGCTCAACGAGATCGGCTACGCTCTGGCCGTGGAGAAGCTCCTGGGAGTCGAGGTCACGCCGCGCTGCAAGGTCCTGCGCACGCTGCTGGGCGAGCTGACGCGGATCCAGGACCATCTCGTGTGCCTCGCGGCCATGTCCATGGAGCTGGGCGCGTTCACGCCGTTTCTCTACCTCGTCAAGACGAGGGACTGGATCTACCTCCTGCTCGAGAAGGTCACGGGCCAGCGCGTGATGCACTCGTTCATGCGCATCGGCGGCATGAAGTACGACGTGACCGAGGGGTTCAAGGACGAGGTGCTCGAGCTGCTTCCCAAGGTGGAGGTGACGATCCATGACGTTGAATCGCTGCTCGTCAAGAACCGCATCTTCATCGACAGGACCGTCAACGTGGGCCGGATGACGGCCGAGGACGCCGTCTACTACGGCTGGACGGGGCCCTGCCTGCGGAGCACGGGCGTGGACTACGACGTGCGCAAGGCCCAGCCTTACCTCGCCTACGGCGACGTGGAGTTCGACGTGCCGGTGGGCACGAACGGCGACAACTACGACCGCTTCCAGGTGCGCTGCGCGGAGATGCGCCAGTCGATGCGCATCATCGAGCAGTGCTTCGATATGCTGCCCGACGGGCCCGTCATGCTGGACCTGCCGGACATCAGCCTTCCCGAGAAGGACGATACGTACACGAGCATCGAGGGCACCATCCGGCACTTCATGGTCGTCATGAAGGGCGGGGTCGTCCCGGCTGGCGAGGTCTACTCCTGCACCGAGGTGGCCAACGGCGAGCTGGGCTTCTATCTGGTGAGCACGGGCGGAGGCGGTCCCCACAAGTGCCGCGTGCGCGCCCCGTGCTTCGCCAACACGGCAGCCCTCAGCGAAATGATTGACGGAGGCTTCCTGGCCGACGTCGTCCCCACGTTCGGGTCGATCAACATGATCGGCGGCGAGTGCGACCGGTGAACCGATGGCAATGATCAAGATAAACGGCACCGAGTACGAGACCAACGGCGCGAGGACCATCCTCGACGTGACCCGGGCGAACGGCATCGAGGTCCCCACGTTTTGCTACAACCCGGAGCTCAGCATCGCGGCCAACTGCCGCATGTGCCTCGTCGAGGTCAAGGGCGCGCCCAAGCTCCTGCCAGCCTGCCAGACCGACATCCGCGACGGCATGGAGGTCATGACCGAGTCCCCGCAGGTCCAGGCGTGGCAGCAGCAGAACCTCGAGTTCATCCTGCTCCACCACCCCGTGGACTGCCCCATCTGCGACCAGGCGGGCGAGTGCGAGCTGCAGGAGCACTACCAGCGCTACGACAAGCAGAAGACGCAGCTGTGGAGCTTCAGGGACAAGGACCGCAAGCCCAAGCGCGTGGTCCTGGGCCCCCACATCGTCTACGATGCCGAGCGCTGCATCCTGTGCACGCAGTGCATCCGGTTCTGCGATGAGATCTGGGGCACGCACCTGCTCGACAGCCACTGGCGTGGCGACCACCGCCACATCATCACGGCCGAGGGCGAGGAGCTGGACTTCCCCTACTCGCTCATGGTGGCCGAGGTCTGCCCCGTGGGCGCGATGACGAGCCGCGACTTCAGGTTCAAGAAGAGGGTGTGGTTCCTCGAGAGCGTCGAGGGGATCTGCCCGGGCTGTGCCACGGGCTGCGCGGTCCACGTCGACCATCACGAGGGCGTGGTCCACAGGCTGAGGCCGCGCAGGGACCCGGACGTCAACGGCGCGTGGCTGTGCAACGACGGCGTGCTCGCGGGACGGCTTCACAATGACGATCGCGTGCTCGAGCCGTTCGCCGGCGGCGAGGCGGCCAGTCTCGACGAGGCGCTCAAGAAGGCGGCCAAGGTCCTCGGCGACCTGCCCGAGGGCGTGGTTGCCGCGGTCCTGAGCGCGGAGCACACGACGGAGGAGAACCTCGCGCTCGCCTCTTTCGCCCGCGAGGCGCTCAAGGTCAAGGATTTCTACCTGGCCGCACGGCCAGACGGCGATGGCGACCATCTGCTCAGGAGCACCGACAAGAACCCCAATCGCAGGGGCGCCGCGGCGGCGGCCGGCAGCGGCGTCAAGCCCGCCTCTGAGCTCGAGGCGGCCGCCGGGCTGCAGGCCGTGATCGCACTCGGCGGGATCGGCGCCGCGCCCAAGGCAGTGAAGGTCGTGGCGCTCGCCGCACGCACGGGCGATCTCGTGAAACAGGCCGACGTGGTCCTGCCGGCCCCGAGCTTCGCGCAGAGCGCGGGCAGCACCATCAACGCCAAGGGCATTCGACGCTCGTTCGGGTGCGCCATCACTCCCGAGATCCACGAGCCCCGCGCGCCGCTCCCGGTGGCGGACATGCTGGACCGGCTGGCCGCGGCCATGGGCCTGGCCCACCGCACGGGCGACCTCGAGGAGCAGGCGGCGAAGATCGCCGCGCAGGCGGCGCCGCCCGCGCCGGTCCCGGCCACCGAGACGAAGGAGGGCTGAGCGATGGAATGGTACTGGGTGGTCCTCACAGCCTTCATCAAGGCGACCATCGTGATCTCGGGCGTGTTCGCCCTGGGAGGCCTGCTGACCTGGGCCGATCGCAGGCAGAGCGCCATGCTCCAGCACAGGCTCGGTCCGATGAGGGCGAACTTCAATCTCGGCCCCCTGGGCCAGTGGCGCTTCTGGGGCATCCTGCACACCATGGCCGACGGGATCAAGATGGTCATGAAGGAGGACTTCGTCCCGGCCCGTGGGGATCGGATCCTCCACGGCCTCGGCCCACTCATCGGCGTCTTTCCCGTGCTCATCGTCTTCTGCATGATCCCGTTTGCGGACGACATGTACGTGACTCATCTCAAGGACGTGCTGCCCGCCGCCGCAACGGGCCCCATGATCCCGATGCAGGTGGCGCGGCTCAACGTGGGCGTGCTGTTCATGCTCGCCATCGCATCGACCGGCGTGCTTGGCATGATCCTGGGCGGCTGGTCTTCCGACAACCGCTTCGGGCTCCTGGGCGCCCAGCGCTCCATGAGCCAGATCGTGAGCTACGAGCTGGCGCTGGGCCTCTCGCTCATCGGCCCCCTGCTCGTCTTCGGCGCCGTGGACCTCTATGAGGTGGTCAAGTGGCAGGAGCTTCACTGGTGGGGCGTCGTCGTCCAGCCCGCGGCCTTCATCCTGTTCTTCGTGGCCGGCGTGGCCGAGACCAAGCGCATCCCGTTCGACCTGCCCGAAGGCGAGAGCGAGCTCGCCGCGGGCTTCCACATCGCTTACGGGTCCATGAAGTTCGCCATGTTCTTCCTGGGCGAGTACGTGGAGGTCGTCATCCTCTCGGGGCTCATGGTCACCTTCTTCCTGGGCGGCTGGACGGCACCCTTCTACGACGCCTCGGGGCTGGCCGTGCACATCGACTTCCTGAACCTGCACTGGACGCACGCCCTGCCGCACTGGCTGATGCTCATCATCCAGATGGGCGTGTTCGCCGTGAAGGTGGTGGCCGTGTGCTGGTTCCAGCTCATGATCCGCTGGACCCTGCCCAAGTTCCGCTATGACCAGATCATGGACCTGTGCTGGCGCTACATCGCGCCGCTCGCGCTGGCGAACATCGCCGTGACGGCCGTTGTGATCCAGCTTCTGAAGTGAGGTAGACGCATGGGCGTTCCCATCAAGAGACCCGAGGACAATTTGTGGGAGAAGTCTTACCTCATGGAAGTGGGGCGCGGTCTCGGCGTCACCATGAAGTACTTCTTCCGAAACGTGATCCACCGCAAGGACACGGCCACGATCATGCACCCCGAGGTGCGCTTCGAGGTGCCTGCGCGCACGCGCGGGATGCACCGGCTGCTGCACCGCGAGGACGGATCGCCGCGCTGCGTGGCCTGCTTCTGCTGCGAGACGGCGTGCCCGGCCGAATGCATCCACATCGAGGCCGGCGAGTACCCCGACGACGACGAGCGCGCCGGGATCGAGAAGTACCCCGAGGTGTTCACCATCGACGAGCTCAGGTGCGTGTTCTGCGGCCACTGCGTGGAGGCTTGCCCCTGCGACGCGATCCGCATGGACACGGGCCTGTACGTTCCTCCCTGCCACGACCGGGAGGAGCTCATCTACGAGAAGGACGTGCTGCTGGAGCCCGGTGGCCGCGACGGCTCGCACATCACC
>JAFDER010000076.1 GCA_019310245.1 Deltaproteobacteria bacterium | reverse complement strand
AAGACACCTTCGAAGAGGACACCACCCCCTCCTGCACCTACCCGTCCGGCCCCTACTCGTTCACCTCGGTCGGGGACACCGTGGCCCCCATGCACTGGCCGCTGGCCATGGCAAGACCCGACGAGTCCACCGAGGCCGACCTCGAGCTCCTCTACTGCGACCCCGACGTGCACTCCATCTTCATCCAGATCGTCTGGATCTCCTGTCCCTACTGTCCCGAGCGCATGAGAGAGATCGCACTACACAGTGGGGACTGGGAGACCTACGGCGCCAAGTGGATCTTCATCATCACGGACGCCGCCACCCCCGCCGAGGCCGATGCCTACACTTCCGGGCAGGGTGTCTCCTTCGGCTGGAGCACCAACGATGCTGACAACTCCGAGGGTGCCAGCATCATCGACTCCTCCCCCATCTACACCGGCGTGCCCTGGACCGGCGTGATCCGCGCCTCGGACATGCAGATCGTCCACGACGAGGCTGACGGCACGCGTCTCGACATCGTGAGCATCGCCATGGAGCTGGCTCCACCATGAGCCGGTTCCCCCCTCTCGTGGCACTCCATAGTTAGTAAACCAGTATAGGAGGATGCCATGAAGAGTGCGGCATGTAGATTGGCCCTGGTGCTCCTGACCGCCTGCTCCCTGCTCGCCTGCGACCAGGATGGAGGCCCGTCAGGTCCCACCGACACCAGCACGGACACGACAGCACCCGACGTCACCGATGAAACACCGACCCCGGACGCCACTCCGGACGCCGAGCCCGAGGTCGTGGACGACCCGGTGCCCGAGACCACGGAGACCTACAGCGTGAGCGGAACGGTCGGACGCGACTACGCCACCTGCCCGCCTCTTTACGGAGGCATCGGGACGCTGTGCCTGCACATGCTCACCGATTGCACGGACATCTCGACAGAGGTCGCCAGCGCCACGGTCCCGAGCGCGGACATGTCCTGGCCCACGAACACCATCGACTTCACGATCACGGACGTGCCGAGCGGCTCGCTGCAGCTGCTCGCCTACCATGACGACGACGAGTCCGGCTGCAACGGGACGCTCACCTCGGGCGACTTCTACTCCGGCGACATGTGCGTCGCGGTGACGGTCGACGGCGCGGACGTGACCGGCGTCAACATCACGTTCAACAACAAGTCCCCATAGAGATGCGTCCCTCCACGGAATAGACATCACCCCTTCCCGCGCGCGCAGCTCCAGTCCAGGTCCCGTCATCGGAATCCCGTTCCTTTGCAGGCCGGGGGTCAGCCGTGACGGCGCCGACGGGGGCCGGTGCGGGGCACGCGATACGCCCCTCGGGGAGGACGGGGGACCCTGGGCGCGGGCCGGGCGGCCGCCCCGGTGGCGTCCCGGGCCGCGTCCGAGTGCCATGCGTGGGTGCCGTCCACCGGGACGCGCTTGCGGATGAACCGCTCGATGCTCCTCAGGGCATCGCGCTCCTCGGCGGAGCAGAAGGAGATGGCGTTGCCTCCCGCGCCGGCGCGGGCAGTGCGGCCCACGCGGTGCACGTACACCTCGGACTCCACCGGCAGGTCGAAGTTGATGACGTGGGTGATGCCGTGCACGTCGAGGCCGCGGGCCGCGATGTCCGTGGCCACGAGAGCGCGCACCTCGCCGTTGCGGAACCCCTCGAGAGCCCGGGTGCGGACGGTCTGCGCCTTGTTGCCGTGGATGGCCACGGCGGGGATGTGCGCCGAGAGAAGCTTTTTCGTGACCTTGTTCGCCCCGTACTTGGTGCGCGTGAAGACGAGCACCTTGCCCATGCGCTCGTCGCCGAGCAGCGACGTGAGGAGGCGGATCTTGTCGACCCTGTCCACGAACATGACCTTCTGCCCGATCTTCTCCACCGTTGGCTTGTCGGGAGATACGGTGACGTGGACCGGGTCGCGCACGAGCGTTTTCGCGAGCGCCACCACGGGCGGCTGGATCGTCGCGGAGAAGAAGAGGGAGTGCCTCTCTCGCGGCAGCTTCTCGATGACGCGCCTCACGTCGTGAATGAAGCCCATGTCGAGCATGCGGTCCGCCTCGTCGAGGACGAAGATCCCGATGCGGTCGAGGATCACGACCCCCTGCTGCATGAGGTCGAGGAGGCGGCCCGGGGTCGCCACGACGATGTGCACGCCACGCTTCATGGCGGACACCTGCGGCTGCTGGCCCACGCCGCCGAAGATCACCGTGTGGGTGATGCCGAGGTGCCGGCCATAGGCGGCGATGCTGTCTCCGATCTGGGCGGCGAGCTCCCTCGTGGGGGTGAGGATGATCGCCCTCGGGTGTCTTCTCATGGCGGCCTTGCCCTCGGCGTCGAGGTGCTGGAGCATGGGCAGAACGAACGCCGCGGTCTTGCCCGTGCCCGTCTGCGCGCAGCCGAGCAGGTCGCGCCCCTCGAGAAGATGCGGGATGGCCTGCTCCTGGATGGGAGTGGGGTGCGTGTACCCCTCCTCGGCCACTGCCTGGCGCAGTGGCTCGATGAGCAGGGCGAACACGCCGCGGGCCTCGACGGGCCCCTGGCGTCGCTCATGGCTGGAGGAACTCGCCGTCCGAGGCCCACGGGAGCGCCGCCGGCGTAACCGGGTCTTTGTCATGTTGGTCTCCGTCCGGCCTGTCATCCATCTCTACCCGCCGGACTGTGGTGGAGAGCGGTCTGCGCCTCGCGCAGTCGAGCGACCCGCCGGGCTCTTTCCGGTCGGGTGCTGCCCCGTATCTATGGCTCCGCATGGGCCCAATGTCAACTTCTGGCACCATGATCCGGATTCTTGCCCGGCTCCGCAACTGGAGCTATCCTGTTCCCGGGGAGGATTTCGAGGAAGAGGCACCCCTGACGCAAGGAGAGGACCAATGAAGAAAATGCTCGCGATATCGGCGCTCGCCCTCATCGGGCTGTCTTTGCCCATGCTCGCCTCGTGCATCAAGATCGGCAACACCGACACGGACTGTCAGCCGGGCAGGACCTGCACGTGCGACGGCATCGGCAACTGCGACATCGACTGCGACGGCGGGGACTGCAACTTCGTGTGCAGCGGCATCGGCAACTGCGAGTTCACCTGCCCCGACGGCGGCTGCACGGCCACGCTGGATGGCACGGGCAACGCCACGATGGACTGTCCCGGCAACGGCTGCTCGATGATCTGCAGCGGCACGGGCAACTGCATCCTCAACGGCTGCACGGCGGACTGCACGATGGACTGTGCAGTCATCGGCAACTGCACGATGGACTGCACCGACGCGACCTGCGTCATCAACTAGTCTTCTGGATGGCGGCCATGTCTGGACCCGGTATGCCTGGCTCGTCCCCCGACCCCGGTGTGATGCTGATCTCCACTCGCTCGGAGCTGGAACCGCTCGTGCGGAGGCTCGAGGGCGCTCTCGAGGTCGCCTTCGACACCGAGTTCCACGGGGAGCGCTCCTACTGGCCAAAGCTGATGCTCGTGCAGATCGGCACCAAGGACGAGGTCGCTCTCATCGATCCCCTCGCCCCGCAGATGTCAGGCGCCGTGGAAGAGTTCATGGCGCTGTTGGCCGAGCGCGGAACGGTGATCGTCGGCCACGATCTTCGCTGCGACCTCGAGATCTTCAACCGGGTCGCCGGGCGGCTGCCCCGTCGCGTGTTCGACACGCAGATCGCCGCCTCGTTCCTCGGGATGGGCCCGAGCATCGGCCTCGGCAACCTCGTGCACACCCGAGCGGGTGTCGAGCTTCCCAAGGACCACTGCATGGCCGACTGGTCGCGCCGCCCATTGCCTCGCGAGCAGATGACCTATGCAGCAAACGACGTGCGTTACCTGCTGAAGGTGGCCGATGTGCTGCGTCGGCAGGTCGAGGAGGCGGGCCGCGGTGCGTGGGTCGAGGAGGAGTGCTCGCTGCTCCTGGACCCGGCCGGCTACGAGCCCGCAGACCCCGCGAGGAACATCAAGAACGTCCGCAGGCGCCCCGCCGCCGGCACCCGGGCCGCGGTGCTGCTCGAGCAGCTCGCCGTGGAGCGCGAGGCGCTGGCCCTGAAGTCCGACCGCCGCCCCCGGCACATCCTGCCCGACGACGTCATGGTGGATCTCGCGAAGCGAGCCCCCACCGAACCCTCCGAGCTCGTCGGCCAGACGAACCGACGCCGACCCCAGGGCCTCACCCGTTTCGGCGATCGGTGGATCAAGGCGATCCGCCGGGGCCTGGAGCTTCCCATCTCCGGGCCATCTCCGTTGCCGTCCAAGCTTCACGACTCGAACCGGGCCTTCGTCGGCCTCATGCGCCTCTTCGTGCAGTCACGGATGCTGGCGCTGGACCTGGCACCCTCTCTGGTCATGAACCGCATCCAGAAGGGCATGTACGCCATCGTCCGGGACCCTCCCGCCGGCAAGGAGGCCTTCATCGAGGCCCTCGGCCTCGCGGGCTGGAGGTGCGAGCTTTTCGCCGATCCCCTCTGGGCCCTGTATCGGGGAAAGCTCCGGCCGGTGGTTCGCCACGGCGACGCCGGCCCGTCCGTATCATGGGAGCTGGACTAGATCCGTGCGCAGGAGTGCCCCGCTTGCTTCACACTGCCGTCAGTGAGGAACTCTGGGACGGGAGGTCAGTCGGTGACCTTGACCACGGTGCCGGGCCGGTCCTTGGTGGCCACGACCCCGTGCCAGCCCAGCGGCAGCCGCGGCTCGGACCAGTCGAAGATCCACTTGGCGTCCCTGGGGGTCATGTTCACGCACCCGTGCGAGCGCTGGTGGCCGAAGACGGAGTGCCAGAACGCGCCGTGAAGCGCGTAGCTCGAGTGGAAGTACATGGTCCAGGGAACGTCCTCGATGGAGTACGACCCATCGTCCAGGGCCAGGTTGTCCATCGTGGCGCTCACGTGCTTCGACTGCATCCAGAACGTGCCGCGGGGGGTCATGTACTCCTCGTCCTGCTTCTCGTTGCCGGATGAGATCAGCGTGAGGAACACGGGCTGCTCGCCCTCGTAGGCCGTGAGCGTCTGGTCCGAGACGTCCACGTGGATCCACTTTCCGTGCTCCGGCACCTCTGGCGGCGGCGGCTCCTTCTTCATGACGGGGACGATGGACCAGGACAGGACCATCGTCTCGCCCGGCTCGTCGATCTCGTAGAACACGGCGTCGATGTCGTTGACCTTGTCGATCTGCTTGCCGTGGATCTTGAACACGAAGAACTTGTCGTACACCACGTCCCTGTTCTTCATGATGTGGTTCTTCTTCTTGTTCCACACCCGCTCGAAGATCGTCTCGCGCAGGACGATGCCCGCGGGGAAGGAGAATCCCTGCTCGAGCTCCTTGCCGCCGCGGATGCGGATGTTGACCGGGAAGACCTTCTCGGCCTTGACGTACTGGCCCTTGATCGTGCGGTACCACTTCTCGCCGTGATGGATCGTCTGGCGATCGATCGAGATGTAGAAGCCCTTGAGCATGAGCATGCGCACGAAGTCGAAGGGGATGCCCTCGTCGGCCTCCTCCTCCTCGGGCTCGGGATCCTGGGCGACCGGTGTGGGCTGCCCTTCGACGGGGCTCAGGGCAGCGGGAGTGGCGGCCGCCTCTTCCTCCGCCGCGGCAGATTCGGCCGGCGCGGGTGGCGCGGGCTCGGAGGCGGGGATCGCCTCGGCCTCCGAGGCCGGCTCCGGCGTGGGCGCGGCCTCCTTGGCCTTCTCCTTCTTCTTCTTGTCGGCCTCGAGCTTGGCCTGCTCCTTCTCCAGGGCCTTATTCTTGAGCTCCTTCTTCGTCTGCGCCACCCAGGCGTCCACCTGCGCCTCCTCCTCGGACGTGGGAGGCCTCTCGTAGAGGGGGGTGAGGTCCACCATGATGTGGCCGTAGGAGTAGGGCATGGGCGCATCCGTGGCGGGAGGCATGGGGTAGAGGTCCGAGGGCTGGAGGTCCTTGTGCGCCTCCACGCCCTTGCTCGAGCAGATGTACCCGCCGCCGTCGGCGAGCATCCACCAGCCCTTGCGGCACGACGGCTTCTTCGGCGTCTTGTCCGCCACCTTCGCGTCCTCGAGCACCACGACCGCTCCCTTGCGCAGGTACCCGAGGTGGAGGGAGCGCATGTCCGGCTTGTCGTACACGGTCACCACGTTCCACACGGCGCGTCCGTAGAGCGGCGGCTCCGTCTCGGGCTCGATCCCGGGCACGATGCCGTCCACCTTGGCGCTCTCCTCTGCAGGAGGCTCGGTCTCCGCGGGAGCGGGCCCTGTCTCGTATCTCGCCAGGAGGCTGGAGCGCGCGCCCCCATCGGCCCCGAGGGAGGCCGGGTCCTTCTTCGCGCACGTGAGGCAGAGCAGGGCCGCTGCCAGGAGGAGGGATGTGCTGACACCTGTGGCGTGCACCTTCATACGACTCGATGAATACCAGAAGCACACGAGGCGCTTCAATAAATCTCTCGTCCCCAGAACTCCCCGTGCGCTCGACGCATTCCCCGGCAACATTTCACCCTCACGCCCGTATCCTCCTCCTGATGCACGGTAACCATGTGCGTCTGGCTCTCCAGCGAGGAAGCATCATGTGACCATGGTTCTAGTTCTGACTGCCGGTCATCTATTTGGCGCTTCCCCCTTGACAACCGACCAGTCCGGTCGTATAACATGAGTCAGTAACTGACTGGCGGTCATAAATGACGAATCATGAGTACATGTCCGAGCGTTGCAGGGCCTACAGGCAGATCCCGAGGCTCTCGGTGGCCGAGGAGAGGGAGCTCGTGCGCCTCTGGCAGGATCAGCGCGACGAGCCGGCCCGCAGGAGGCTGATCGAGGCGAACATGCGGCACGTCGAGGCCATTGCTCGAAAGTACCGCGGCCGCTCCGTGTGCGAGGAGGACCTCGTCGCCGAGGGGTGCCTCGGCCTGCTCATGGCCATCGACAGGTTCGATTCCGACAAGGGCGTGCGCCTCGTGACGTACGCGAGCTACTGGATCCGGGCCTACGTCCTCAAGGCCGTCAACCTGGAGTGGAAGAGGGGCAAGACCGGGCTGGGGAGGCTGAGGTGGACCGCGTTCTTCAGGGCGCGGCGCACGCGCGACGCGCACGTCACCCGGTACGGCAAGGACGGGGTGAGGATCGAGGAGATGGCCGGGGAGCTTCACATGGACGTGGATCAGCTCCGCGATCTCCTCGACCGGCCGGAGATCCACGACCTCTCGCTCGACTTCACCTCTCCCACCGGGGAGGGGAGGGGGCGGGAGATGCACGAGGTGCTGAGGTCGCCCAGAATGGGTCCCGAGGCCGCCACTTCGCGCAGGGAGTCTCTCCGGATGGTCTCCGAGACCGTCGAGAACGTGCTCGCCGGCATGGGCGAGCGCGACAGGCTCATCGCTCGAGAGCGGCTCATGCGCGATGAGCCCGTGACCCTGCGCGTCCTGGGCGAACGTCTCGGCCTGTCCCGCGAGAGGGTCAGGCAGATCGAGGTGCGCATCAGAGCAAAGCTCGACGAGGCCCTCCGGCCTCGGGGAGAGTCGCTCGGCCTGGCCGTCTGAACACGGGATCGGAATGACAGTGGGTCATCCCGTCGCGTGTGCTCATGTTGACGAGGGTGTGATACGGTCTTATCTCTCTGGTCATAAACTGACCGGCGTTCAGGCGCAGGGAGTCCTGGAAGACATGGGAACGCTCGACAGAAGGAAGAGAGAGAAGGACAGGCGGCGCAACCGCATCATCAAGGCGGCAGAGAAGGTCCTGTTCGCGAAGGGCTACCAGGCCGCGACCATGGATGACGTGGCCACCGAGGCCGAGCTCGGCAAGGGGACGCTGTACCTGTACTTCAAGAACAAGGAGGAGCTCATCCTCGCCCTGCTGGTGCGCCTGCGCATGAGGATGATCGACGGGTTCGACGCGGCGATCCCGGAGGCGACCTCGGGACGGGATCTGCTCGAGCGCTTCGCGGTCGTGTACTGCGATACCGTGGACGAGCAGAGAGACAAGATCATGCTCTCCATCCGGGTCCTCGCCTCGGGCATGGAACTGGACGCCACCACGCCCACGTTCACGCTCTTCAGGGAGACGGGAGAGTGGCTGCTGCGCATGGTGGTCAACGCCATCGAGATGGGAAAAGCGGACGGCACCCTCAGGCCCGATCTCTTCGCCCCCCTGGCGGCCGCCCACCTGTTCAGCGGCGCCAACGGGGCCACGCTCATGCAGCTCGGACACGCCAACCTGGAGTCGACGAAGGTCGGGGCCGAGCTGATGCAGGGCCTGACGCGATCATTCATGGAGTTCATGATAGGCGCCATGGCAAATCCGGATTCCGACCCGGACAGGGCGCAATCGGGTGAGAAATGAAATCGAGGACAATCATCGGTCCGGGGCTGGCAGCAGGCTGCCTGATCCTGGCGGTCGCCGCCGCGGGCTGCAGCGGAAAGGTGGGGGAGGCGACGGCGGACAAGGGCAAGAAGGTCGAGGCCTCGAGCCGGGTCAAGGTGGCGAGCCCCGCCGTCCGGACCCTGCACCGCAGGCTCGAGTACACCGGGACCGTCGAGCCCATCCGCCAGGTGCGGATCGTGCCAGAGGTGACCGCGAAGATCCTCTCGCTCAAGGTGCAGAACGGCGACCGCGTCAAGAAGGGCCAGCTCCTGGCCAGGTTCGACACCAAGCTCTTCGGCCTGCAGAGGAAGCAGGCGAGCGCGGCCGTCAAGCTCGCACAGACGCAGGTCAAGAGCACGCAGAAGGAGTGGGACAGGCTCCAGCCGCTCGCCGAGTCGGGCGCCGTGAGCAAGTCTCAGCTCGATCAGCTCGAGTCCGGCCTGGACGCGGCGAACGCCCAGGTGGACCAGGCCAAGGCCGCGCTCTCGCTCGCGAGCTACTCGGTCCAGAAGTCCACGCTCAAGGCGCCGTTCGACGGGATCGTGACGAACCTGCTCGTCAACGAGGGCGAGTTCGTGGGCCCGCAGATGGCCGCCTACGGCATGCTCACGCTCGTCGACATCAGCGAGGTCAAGGTGAAGGTGGGCGTGACCGAGAAGGACCTGCCGCTCGTCACCGAGGGACTCGGGGTCGAGATCATGTCCGAGGCCTACCCGGACACGGTCTTCACGGGAAAGGTGGGCGTCCTGAACCCGAGCGCCGACCCGATCTCCAAGAGCTTCCCCGTCGAGATCCGCGCCGCGAACCCCGATGAGCTCCTCAAGGCCGGGATGTTCGTGCGCGTGCAGATCCACATCGAGACGCGCGAGGACGTGCTCACCGTGCCCGCGGACGCCATCGTCAAGCTCAAGGACAAGAACGTCATCTACGTGCTGGACAAGGACGGCAGGGCCGTCATGCGCGAGATCGAGACGGGCATCGAGTCGGACGGGGGGGTCGAGATCACCAAGGGGGAGCTGACGACCGACGAGAAGGTCGTCACCGAGGGCAACTTCGGGCTCAAGGACGGCTCCCGGGTGATCGTGATCGAGTAGAATCTCATGGGACTCCCCGAATTCTCAGTCAGGCGCCGGGTCACCATCACCATGATGATCGGGATCCTCATCGTGGTGGGAGGCATCTCGTTCAACCGCATCGGCGTCGATCTCCTCCCCGAGATGGAGTTCCCCATGCTCTCGGTGCTCACGCAGTACCCGGGCGTGGCCTCGGAGGACATCGAGACCCTCCTCACCAAGCCCATCGAGGAAGTGGCGGGCACCGTGAAGGGGGTCAAGGAGGTCCGCTCGTTCAGCCAGGAGGGCGTGTCCGTGGTCCAGCTTGATCTCGAGTGGGGCACGAACCTCGACGTGGCCGCACAGGACATCCGCAACTCCATCGGGCTCCTGCGCGACTTCCTTCCCGAGGACATCCGCGAGCCTCTCGTGCTCAAGTTCGACACAACGGCCATGCCCGTGATGTTCATGGGCATCACGTCCGAGAGCCGGAACACGTACCAGCTGCGCAAGCTCGTCGAGGACACGATCAAGGAGCGGCTCGAGCGGCTCGACGGCGTGGCCTCGGCCTGGGTCATGGGCGGCGAGCAGAGGGAGATCCTCGTGGCCGTGGACCGCGACGAGCTCCAGGCCCGCGGCCAGAGCCTGACCGACATCGTGATGGTCCTCAGGGCCCAGAACCTGAACCTGCCGGGCGGCCACATCGTCGACCGTCACGAGGAGCTGCTCGTGCGCAGCCTGGGCGAGTTCCAGGACGTGGACGACATCGGCAGGATCGTCATCGGCATGGGCATGGACCGGAAGCCCGTGAGGCTCCGCGACGTGGCCCGGGTGAGCAACGTGCCCAAGGAGGCCAGGGACTACAGCCGCACCGCGGGGCTCGAATCGATCCTGTTCATCATCATGAAGGAGTCCGGCGCCAACACGCTCCAGGTCTCTGACCTGGCGCTCGCCGAGATCGAGGAGGCGCCCAAGTACCTCCCCGACGACGTGGAGTTCCACATCTTCTTCGACTCCGGCGAGTTCATCCGCAAGGTGACGAGCCGCACGTCCTTGACGGGCCTCGTCGGCGGAACGCTGGCCGTGCTCATGATCCTCCTCTTCCTTCGCTCGTTCAGGCCCACCCTCGCCATCGCCATCGCGATCCCGCTCTCGGTCATGATCGCGTTCATCCCCCTCTACTTCGTGGGCTACACGCTCAACATGATGACGCTGGGAGGTTTCGCCCTCGGGGTGGGGATGCTGGTGGACAACTCCATCGTGGTCATCGAGAACATCTACCGGCACATCGAGGCCGGGGAGACCAGGCGGCGCGCCGCCGCGCTCGGTGCGCGCGAGGTGGGCAACGCCATCATCGCCGCCACCCTCACCACTGTCGTCGTCTTCCTGCCCATGGTCTTCATGGAGGGCATCCCCGGCCAGCTGGCCAAGGGCGTGGCCTCCACCGTGGCCTTCTCGCTCCTCGCCTCGCTGCTCGTGGCGCTGACCATCGTGCCCATGCTGGCCTCCGTGTTCTTCAAGGACAGGGCGTCGGTGGAGAAGAAGGGAGGCAGGGTCTCGAGCATCGGCCAGCAGTTCAGCGAGGGCAGGGTGGTCATCTGGTTCAAGCGCCACTACGAGAGGGTGCTCAGGTTCATGATCGGCAAGTGGATGCGCTGGGCCGTGGTGGCAGGGGTCGTCGTGCTCTTCCTGGTGAGCACGGCGCTCATGGTCCTGCTCGGAGCGGAGTTCATGCCCGCATCGGACCAGGAGTTCATCTCCATGACGGTGGAGCTGCCCGTGGGCACGGACCTCGAGACCACGAACCGCGTGGTGCTCGAGGTGGAGGACAAGATCAGGCAGATCCCCGAGCTCGAGGGATGGGGAGCCTTTGGAGGTCTCAGCGACTCGACCCAGCAGGACGTGGCCTTCGGCTCGGCCGATGCCGGCGTGAACTTCGCGCAGGTCATGATCGGTCTCGTGGAGAAGGGCGACCGGAAGCGCTCCTCCATGGTGATCACCGACCAGCTCAGGAAGGACCTGCCCGATCTCGAGGGGGCCAAGATCGAGTTCGTGGACATGAACGCCCAGATGTTCGGCTCGAACGAGCGCCCGGTCACGGTCAAGATCTACGGCCGCGACCTGGACACGCTCAAGCACCTGTCCGAGATCGTGGCCGCCGAGATCGGGGACATCGAGGGGATCCGCGACGTGGACACCTCGATGCGGCAGGGCGTGCCCGAGCTGGGCATCAAGATCAACAGGGAGAGGGCGGGCAGCTACGGCCTGGTCGTGGGCCAGATCGCGGCCGAGATCCAGGCCGCCATGCTCGGCACCGTGGCCACGGCCTACCGCACCAAGGGCGAGGAGCTCCAGGTGCGCGTGCGCTACGACAAGCGCTTCCGGTCCACCGAGGCCGACATCAAGAACATCCCGATCAAGACGCCGTTCGGCTCGCACGTCCGCCTGATGGACGTGGCCGAGGTGGGCCGGGGCACGGGCGCCGTGCGCATCGACAGGGCGAACCAGATGCGCCTCGCCGTCGTGGACGCGAACATCATGGACCGGGATCTCAACTCCGTGGTCAAGGACGTCAAGGCCAGGCTCGGGCCCATCGAGGCGGAGCAGTTCCCCTCGGGCTACTTCACCGACTTCGGAGGAGACTACGAGAGGCTCATCGAGTACGCCACGTACATGGCCATCGCCCTCGCGCTCGCCATCCTGCTCGTCTACATGGTGATGGCCGCGCAGTTCGAGTCGTTCTCCCAGCCCTTCATCGTGATGTTCACCCTTCCGCTGGCCCTCATCGGCGTGTTCCTCCTGCTCTACGCCACGGGCAACAGGTTCAACGTGCCCTCCGGCATGGGGCTGGTGATGCTCGCCGGAATTGTCGTCAACAACGGCATCATCCTCATCGACTACATCAACCAGCTGCGCCGCCGCGGCATCGATCCTCTCGAGGCGGTCGTCGAGGGAGCCAAGACCCGCCTGCGCCCCATCTTCATCACCTCGTTCACCACCATCTTCGGCATGCTGCCCATGGTCCTGGACCAGGGCGAAGGAGCCGAGATGCGCGGGCCCATGGCACTGACCGTGATCGGCGGCCTGCTGACCTCCATGGTCCTCACGCTCGTCGTCGTCCCGGCCGTGTACCTGATCTTCGACTCCATCGGCAGCCGCATCCTCGGCCACGCCACGGTCGAGCGCTCCACATCCATGCCGCCCGCGGAGCCTCCTCGATGATCTCTACCAGGTGACGGGATAGCCGCTGGGGTTGTGGCCGCCGCTTGCGTCGACCACGTAGAGCCACGAGCGGTCCCCCTCCGCGAACGATCCCCTGTTGACCTCCACCTGGATCTCCTCTTCGGACCAGGAGACGGGGATCTGGTGCTCGAAGTGGCTGACCGAGGAGAAGTGGGCGCTGTTGCCCACGAACACCCTCGCCTGCGTCGAGTCCACGTAGATCTCGGTGAACCAGGTGTTCGTGGGCTCGACGGAGTCGCGCTCCGGCTCGCTGATGTCCAGGCCGATGACCCAGATCTGGTCGAACGCGCCCGAGGCCTCGTAGTAGCGGTGGTCGCACAGGGTGGGCTCTCCGCCCGTTGCCGACGCGCAGCGCACCTGCCTGTCGCGGAGCATGGTGGCGGCGCCATGGATGCCGTTGTCCGTGGTGCCTCCGTACTCGAACAGCGCCTCGTAGTGCGACCAGGTCCCGTCGCAGGGCTCCCGGCCCTGCCACCACGTTGAGTAGACGGACGAGAACGTGGTGTCGGTTTCGTTCCAGATGTCCGTGATCATCCACTGCATGAAGGTCCAGGACATCCGGCCGTTCACGCCCGACTCGTCCGGCCAGATGCGCAGGAGCTTCGTGGACGAGTGGTCCGCCGGCGTGCAGTTGTCCACCTTGTACCACCACGAGACGTAGAAGTCCGAGTCGTCCGGGAGCTCGAACCCGTGGCCCCTGAGGAAGCCCTTGCCCTTGGGCGCCTCCGTGGAGGGGAGCCAGTACGCCCAGCCTCCGGGCGTGTGCGCATCCTCTCCCTGGTAGTACTTGACGTTGTTCACGTACGAGTACCCTCCGTTCGCCATCCACGGCAGGCCGTCGCCCGTGTCCACCCGGGCTCCCGTCTCGAGGGTCGTGTACTCCGGCTGGTTGTCCACGCGGTCCCACATGAGCGGCGGGGCGGGATCCTTGACCCCGAACGTGCAGCCCGCGATCGTGACCGTGGCCCCGGGCGTGAACGTGCCCGTGACGGAGAGGATGCCGGGCCCCGCGCCGCAGTCCGCGTCGGGGATCACGTCGTGGGGCGGCAGCTCACGGACGTCGAGCACGTCCTCCTCGCCCGCATCCTCGCTCGTCCCGGGCCCCGAGGAGCAGGCCGCGAGCGCCAGGATCACCGATGCCAGCAGGGGCTCCGTCAGGCTGCGGATCGTCATGGTCACCTCGGATGCATGATACCATTTGTGAGCCGGGGATTCCTCTCCTATACTACCCCTGCCCGGGGGCACACGGAGGAGGTCGGGTTTGACGTGCAACGCGCCCAGGTTCGTCCTGGCATGTCTGGTCCTCACCGCACTCGCGTTCGGAGCCGGCGCGTCAGCCACGAGCCGGAGATCGCTCGGCCCGAGGGGGGACGTGGACTGGAGGCTCCTCGCGGGCCTGAGCGAGGAGATCTGGAGCGGCACCGTGACCCTGAAGCTCGTGCCGGGGCTGGGTCCCGTGCTCGACGGCACCTCCATCCTCGACGCGAACGGCATGCTCGTGCTGGCGCTCGGTGACCTGGCTCCCGCGGGCTCCATCATCCGGGTGGAGCAGGGATTCGGGCTCGATCCCCTCTGGCTCCACGCGATGAGGGCCTCGGGCGAGGCCTCCTGCCTGTGCGAGCTCGCCGACATGCGGGACTACTTCGACCTGGACCTGGCGGCAGAGGCCGTCGACCTTCCGGCGCTCATCGCCGCTCTCAACGCCTCGCCCCTCGTCGAGGTCGCCTACCCGGTCTGCGACGTGCGCAGGCTGCCGCCTCCCGACGACATCTGGCCGGAGACGCCGAGCTTCGTCTCCTCCCAGGGCTACAGGGACCCCGCCCCTGACGGCGTGGACGCCGGCTACGCGGCCGGGTTCGACGGCGGCACGGGAGCCGGCACGAGCGTGTGCGACATCGAGGCGGGCTGGGATCCGGGGCACGAGGACCTGGAGACCTGCGCCGCCGGCCTGGTGCCCGGGATCGGCACCATGGACACCTCGGACACGGGGCACATCCACCACGGTACGGCCGTGCTCGGCGTCATGGTGGCGGGCGACAACGGCTACGGCGTCACGGGCATCGTGCCCGACGCTGCCTGCTACTACGCCCCGGAGTACACGATCGAGCACGGCATGGACATGCCGCGCGCCATCCTGATGGCCATGGAACATGTCCCGGCCGCGGGAGGCCTGCTGCTGCTCGAGGCGCAGACCGGCGGCCCCAACTACGACCGCACGACCCCGAGCCAGGACGGGCTGGTGCCCATGGAGTGGGAGCCCGCCGTGTTCGACTCCATCCGCATGGCCGTGGCCAACGGCTACATCGTCGTCGAGGCCGCGGGCAACGGGCGCGAGAACCTGGACGACACCACCTACTACGCGAACCTCTTCGACCCGGACTACCGCGACAGCGGCGCGATCATCGTCGGCGCGGGCAAGCCGCCCTCGGAGTTCGACGCGCGCGGCCCCGAGTGGTTCACGAACTGGGGCCGGCGCCTCAACCTGCAGGGCTGGGGAAGCGGCGTCGTGACCACCGGCTACGGGGACCTGTTCACCGGCGGCGGCGACTTTCACCAGATGTACACCTCGTCCTTCGCGGGCACGTCCTCGGCCTCGCCCATCGTCTCCGGCGCGGCCGCGGCGCTCGCCGGGATCTACATGGCGCACACCGGCGAGGCCATGGATCCCCTGCTCGTGCGCGACGTGCTCGCCGCGACGGGCACGGCTCAATACGCAAGCGACAAGATCATCGGCCCCCTGCCCAACCTCAGGCGGGCGATCGGCACGCTCATCCCTGTCTGCGGGGACTGGATCGTGCACGAGGACGAGGCCTGCGACGACGGCAACGACGCCGGCGGGGACGGGTGCTCGGCGGACTGCCTCTCGGACGAGTCGTGCGGCAACTCCATCGTCGACTCCTTCGTGGGCGAGATGTGCGACGACGGCAACACGGTGGACCTCGACGGGTGCTCGGCCAGCTGCCTGTCCACCGAGACCTGCGGCAACGGCTACACGGACGCCCTCCTCGGGGAGGTCTGCGACGACGGCAACAACGAGGACGCCGACGGGTGCTCCATGGACTGCCTCTCGAACGAGACCTGCGGCAACGGCGTCAGGGACAGGGCCGTGGGCGAGGCGTGCGACGACGGCAACCTGGTCGACGGCGACGGCTGCTCCCACACCTGCAGCCGGGAGGACGAGGGGTGCGGGTGCGAGCTGTATCCGGGCGGCCCGTCCTCCACGTGGCCCCTGCTCGCGCTGCTCGCCGTCCTCGCCGCCGCCGTTCTCAGGCGCATCCGCGGTTGAAAAACCCTCACCGACCCTGCACAATGGCACCACCCGACGGGTCAGGGGGCCATCCACGATGACGGAAACCGAGGACAGGGCAAAGGACGGAGCGGTTCGCTTCCGGCACGGCCTCGAGGTGGCGGCCCTGTCCATGCTCCTGCTCGTGCTCCTGACCATCGCCCTGAAGGAGCTCGCCTCCATCCTCCAGCCGCTGTTCATCGGCGTGTTCCTCGGCTACCTCATCCTTCCCGCCCACAAGTGGCTCACGAGGCACAAGATCCCCTCGGCCCTGTCCTATCTCCTCATCGCGCTTCTCGTGGTGAGCGTCATGTGGGGCGTGGGCACGATGCTCGTCAACTCCATCGCGGCCCTGCTCGTCAAGCTGCCCGTCTACGAGAAGAAGATGGACGCGCTCCTCGTCACCACGATCCACGCCCTGCCGCTCGAGTTTCCCGGGTTCGAGGTCCAGCGCATCAGGGAAATCCCGTTCCTCGAGTTCCTCTCCCTCGAGAACCTCGCGGACACCGGCATCACGACGCTCAAGAAGTTCACCGGCTTCTTCACCACGATGCTCGTCATCCTCGTCTACCTCATCTTCCTCATCGCCGAGGGCGCCACGTTCCGCAAGCGCGTCAAGAACTCGTTCGGCGAGGGCAAGGCCTCGCGCATCATGGACGTGGTGGGCACGATCAACAAGGCGATCGCCCAGTACATCGCGGTCAAGACGCTCATCAGCTTCATCATCGCCGCGATCTCCACGGCGATTCTCGGAGGCTTCGGCGTGGACTTCTTCATCCTCTGGGGGATCATCACGTTCTTCGCGAACTTCATCCCGTACATCGGCTCCATGGCGGCCGTGACGCCGCCCATCCTCCTGGCCTTCCTCCAGTTCGACCACCCGTGGAAGGGCATCGTGATCGCCGCCCTTCTCATCGGCGCCCAGCTCGTGACCGGCCAGATCATCGAGCCGCGCCTCGCCGGCAGGAAGCTCGGCGTGAGCCCCCTCATGATCCTGCTCTCCCTCGCCTTCTGGGGCTGGCTCTGGGGCGTCATCGGCATGATCCTGGCGGTGCCCACCGTGGTCATCATCAAGATCGTGCTCGACAACATCGAGCAGACCAAGCCCGTCGCCGGCCTGCTCTCGGACATCTGACCTAGCCGGATCCCGGCTCCGGCCTGGCCTCCGGGCCCTCGATGTACGAGTGCTCCCGCATCCACTCGTCGCGGTAGATCTTGCTCAGGTTCCGGGTGCCCGTGTCGGGCAGCAGGACCACGACGAGGCTTCCCGCCTCCAGCGTCTCCGCCACCCGCAGGGCCGCCCACACGGCGCTCCCGCTCGAGCCTCCGGCCAGGATCCCCTCCTCGCGCGCGAGCCTGCGCGCCGTGAGGAACGAGTCCCGGTCCGTGACCTGAACGACGTCGTCGAGCACCCCGAAGTCGAGCGTCGACGGCAGGATGTCCTCGCCGATCCCCTCCACCCTGTAGGTCCTGGCCTCGCCCACGCGGCCCGTGTGGAAGTACTCGTGGTACAGCGATCCCACCGGGTCCACGCCCACGATCCTGACGTCCGGATTCCTCTCCTTGAGGTAGCGACCCACGCCCGTCACCGTGCCGCCCGTTCCCAGGCCAGCCACGAAGCAGTCCACCTCGCCTTCCGTGTCCTGCCAGATCTCCGGCCCCGTTGTCATGTAGTGGGCCTCGGGGTTGCATGGATTGTCATACTGGTTCGGGAAGAAGGCGCCCGGGATCTCCGCCGCCAGCTTCCTGGCCACCGAGTAGTAGCTCCTCGGATCCTCCGGCTCCACGTCCGTGGGGCAGACGATCACCTCCGCGCCGAACGACCTGAGGAGATCGACCTTCTCCGTGCTCTGCTTGTCGGTGATCGTGAAGATCATCCTGTAGCCCTTGATCGCGGCGACCATGGCGATGCCCACCCCGGTGTTCCCCGACGTGCCCTCCACGATGGTCCCACCCGGCTGGAGCCTTCCGTCACTCTCCGCCGCCTCGATCATCCTGGCGCCGATCCTGTCCTTCACGCTCCCGCCCGGGTTCATGAACTCGAGCTTCGCAGCGATCCGGGCCCCGCCGGCCGGGGTCAGCCTGCTCAGGTGCACGAGGGGGGTTCCCCCGATGATCTGGGTGATGTCGCC
>JAFDER010000407.1 GCA_019310245.1 Deltaproteobacteria bacterium | reverse complement strand
ACCCGGACTTCGGCGGCAACTACGTGGTCCTGAGCCATGGCGAGTACCTGGCGGACCTCGTCAGGCAGGGGCGCCTCAAGCCGACGAAGGAGTCGGTCAAGCGGGTCGTGTACCACGACTCCTGCTACCTGGGACGGTACAACAACATCTACGAAGGCCCCCGCGACGTCCTGAAAGCGATCCCGGGCAGCAACCTCGTCGAGGTCGAGCGTTCGCGCAACAAGGGCCTGTGCTGCGGCGCCGGCGGCGGCCAGTACTTCAAGGAGGAGGAGCCCGCGCGCGAGGGCGCCGAGTCGGTGCGCGTCAACTCCCGCCGCACCGAGCAGCTCCTCGAGGCAAAGCCCGATTGCATGGCGACCGCCTGCCCCTTCTGCATGACCATGATCTCCGACGGCCTCAAGGCCATGGACAAGGACGAGCAGATCCGTCAGCTCGACATCGCCGAGATCCTTCTCGAGTCCTGCGGCCTGAAGTAGCTACTAGATACGTCCTCATCGCCGCTTATATGAGCGGACAGGTGTGCGGGGCGCTGCGCTACCCGGGGAACTTCAGGGTGGCTACGACCCCGCACCCTGCCCACTCTCGAGCCTCTGGCGGCCCCGACCGTCCGTGTCTCCGAGCTTGCCGTGAGCCCGTCGAAGGGCCTGTTGACGGGTCCAGTGCCGCGGACCGATGAGAAGCTATTCAGTTGTTGCAGGCGCAGGCCCTGCGGGCCAGCATGTATGTAGCACCCTCGGTTGTGGGCGAGTCCCGAACCCAGTATCGCGACCCCGCCACGTCCATGTAGAAGCACCCCACTCCGGAGCCCGAAGCGATGAGCGTGCTCGTCGTTCCCGGCGATGGAATGCTCAGCGCCGTGAGCACGGCATCGCAGTTGGAGCTCGTTCCGTCGCTTCCCGCGAACGACCTGGTGCAGGCGTTGTAGCCTCCGTGCGAGGAGCACACCGTGGTGCAGCTCGGGTACGATCCCCCTCCCAGGTACCAGCAGCAGCCTGCATGTGACGTGCCCGAGCAGGGTCCGTCGATCGTGTCCGGCGGCGGGTCCGGGTCTGGATCCGGATCTGCATCAGGGTCAGGACCGGGGTCGGAGCTGTCCTCGGCGGGGTCGCTCGCATCACCGGCCGCATCGAGGGCGTCCGGAGCGTCCGGAGCGTCCAGAAAGTCCGATGGAGGCTCTTCGGGCTCTTCCTGTGCGACATCCAGGACGTCCGCCGCGTCCCACGTGCCGTCCGGGACGGAGTCCGGCCAGCCGTCCGAGTAATCGTCGTCGGAAGCGCGGGCGCAGGATGCGAGAAGAACTGCGACGAGGAAGAGGCGGGAGAGGAGCCGACCCATCACTGAAGATGATGGACCGAACCGACGGGCCGCGCAAGGATCACATCAGCGCCCTGGTGGGATCCTCGCGCGAGGCACGGAAGGCCGGGAACATGGCACCCACGAGGCACGAGAACGTGCCGACGACGAGGCTCACCAGGATGAGAACGGGAGAGAAGTGGAAGAAGTCGTCCGGCTTGAAGGGGAAGTCCGGCAGGAAGCTCGCTGCGAGGAAGTTGCCCAGAACGGAGCATGCAACGGCCAGGACCACGCCGAAGAGGCCTCCCACGATTCCGACCGCTGCGCCCTCGAGGAGGAACGATCCGAGGATGTCGGCTTGCGTGGCGCCCACGGCCCGCCGGATGCCGAGCTCGCGGCGGCGGTCACGTGCCAGGAGGAAGAACGCGTGGGAGATGTTGAGCGACGAGATGAGGAGGATGAGGATCGAGATCACGATGAACGTGGTCTCGAAGAGCATGATCATGAGTCCGATCTGCTCCTCGCCCTTGGAGCGGATCACCAGGCCGGCCCTCTTGAGCATCTCTGCCACGAATGTGACCTCGTCCTTGTTCGCCACGACCACGCTCAGGCTGGAGTAGCCACTGGAGGCCTCGGGACCGACGAACTCGCCGTTCCACCTCTGGACATAGGCCAGGGGGACGGTGATGCCGATGTCGATGGCCTGCTCGCTCACCCCTGCGAATGCGATCTGCACCTCTCGCGGCCGGCCCTTCGGCGCATCGCCCAGGCTGGAGCGGCCGATGTCCATGTGCAGGCGCATCCCCCTGGCCTTCCTGAGTGCCCAGTCGGGGAGGTTCGGCAGGTTGTGGGCCGAGACGAGCGTCCCGTTGTAGAGTTCTATGAGGTATCTCGATACGAGAAAGGGCACCGGGTGCATGCAGACCCTCGATCGCGGGCCGTGGCCGCAGTACTCGCTCTTGGGGCAGTCCGAATCGAGCGAGCAGGCCTTGCCGGAGTCCTTGCCACTCCAGTCCCTGAAGAGGGAGTCCTCTCCAAGGTCCTCGCGAACGAGCATGGCAGGGATGCCATCCGCCACAACCTCCGTCCACATGGTCTGGCCGAAGACGCCCTCGCCTCCCCACGCCTTGGCCGGGAACCCGAACCGCATGCGAGGGTACACTTCCTTGACGCCCTTGATCTTGCGCACCCGGCGCACCTTCTTCTCGGGGATCGTCCGTCCCTGCCCCGATCCCGGAGCCATGATGCCGAGGGAGGAGAGGCCGCCCTTGGCAGGCACCACCTCGAGCCTCTCGATGGGGAAGACCTCGCCCTGGATGACCCCCCGAAGGCCGGCTCCGAGCGCGAGGAAGAAGACGAATACCCCGACTCCTGCCACCACGCCGAACAGGGACGACCCGAGGTGCTCGCGGGCCCTGTAGACGTTCCTGAGGATGACGCTAGACAAGCACGCCCCCCTCGAGGTTCAACACCCGGCCCGCGATGCGCGCGACCCTGTCCTCGTGTGTCACGAGAACCACGGTCATGCCCTCGCTGGCGTTGAGATCCTGGAAGAGCTTCAATATCTGGGCGCCCGTCTCCACGTCCAGGTTCCCTGTCGGCTCGTCACAGAGCAGGACCCTCGGCCCGAGAAGGATGGCGCGACCGATGGCTGCCCGCTGCTTCTGACCGCCGCTCATCGTCCTGGTCTCTTCCTCTCCCAGGCCCGAGAGCCCCACGCGCTCGAGCACCTTCTCGACATTCCGCGGCGTGATGGAATGCCCCCGCCGCCGCGAGTAGGCCGCCGGCAGGGCGACGTTCTCGGAGCAGGTCATGCTGTCGATCAGGTGGAACGACTGGAAGACGAAGCCGATGACCTCGTTGCGGAAAAGCGAGAGGGCCCTATCGACCATCGTGTCGAGATCGTGTGAGGCGACACGCACCGTGCCCCGGAAGTCCCTGTCCAGGCCGCCGAGGATGTTCAGCAGCGACGTCTTGCCGGAGCCGCTCCGCCCCTTGATGGCGATGATCTCTCCGGCGTCCACCTCGAGGTCAAGGCTGCACAGGACGTCGGTCCTGCCACTCCCATGTGCGAAGGACTTGCGAAGGGAACTGACCTGGATCGTGGGATCGGTCACGGTGATGGTGGGCGATAGAGGATTTGAACCTCCGACTTCTACCGTGTGAAGGTAGCACTCTCCCACTGAGTTAATCGCCCGGAGTGGGAGGGATCGATATCACAGGAACTGCCAAGGATCAAGGAAGGTCAGTCGTTAGGGGGATTGTTGATGAAGGTGAACGCACGCCTCGTGTTGTCGGCGTCGCCGATGCCCTTGACGGCCTTGT
>JAFDER010000406.1 GCA_019310245.1 Deltaproteobacteria bacterium | reverse complement strand
GCTCTCGTCGCCGGTGGCCTCCTTGAGCTCCTGGGTCGACTTGTACCACCAGTACCAGACGTAGAACCCGCAGGTGACCATGCCGAGGATGATGACGGTGACGGGGCTTCGCTCCGTGATGATGCCCGGGATGACGCCTCCCTGAACCGGCGCGGGCTGGGGCTGCTGCGGCGCCGCCTGGGCCGCCTGCGGCGGCAGCTGGGGTTGCTGCGGCGGCGCCTGGGCCGCCTGCTGGTACGCGGGCTGTGCAGGCGGTGGCTGGGCCGGCTGCTGGTACGCGGGCTGTGCAGGCGGTGGCTGCTGGGCCGGCTGCTGGTACGCGGGCTGTGCAGGCGGTGGCTGGGCCGGGGCTGCCAGGGGGGATTGCCGTGCCGGCCGCCCGGGAGCCTTCGGAAAGGGCACGCCAGGATGGGATGGTTCCCCGTCGCTCCTGAGGCCGAGGGGGAACACGTAGTTGCACGAGGGGCACATGGCCGCGCCCTCGGGAGCCTGGGTACCGCACTTTGGACAGTTCATCTCTTCCCCCTTGTCGTGGAAAGGGTAGGTGTTCGAGGATATGGCGATATCGACGGGCGGGCAAGGGGTGACTGCGGCGTGACGATCAGGGCTGGATGGTGTCAGGGCGACGTGAACCAGGTGCCGTCCCAGCCGGTGATGGGAGTGGGAGGGGTGTCCCATGAGCATACGGCGTACGCACCCATCGGCACGCCGGCGTCGTCGGAGAGGTCGAAGGAGTAGCCTCCACCGCCGGTGTCCGTCATGGTGGACGTGCTGACCGAGCCGGTGCCGTCACAGTACACGGCGCCGTCGACGACGATGTCGTCGATGAACACGACCTCGCCAGGTTGATTCGAGCTGAGCTGGAAGCGGATCTGCAGGTTCGGGTTGCGGGCCGCGTCCTCGTCCATGTCCGAGAGGTGCAGGCAGACGTTGCTGCAGGCCCCGTCCGTTCCCCACTCGTTCTCCCAGTACCAGGCCTCGACGAATCCCGAGCCGGTGCCCGTGTCGAACTGCACGCTGATCCACTCGTTCCAGTCGGAGTTGAAGTCGCCCACGTCGAAGCACAGGCGCACGTCGCCGTCCAGGCCGGAAGTGTCAACGGCATGCGTCATCGTCCACTGGTCGTCGTTGACCACGGCTCCTCCGGCGCTGCCGCCGGTGCACACGTCGAGGCACAGCGGACCGCCACCCGTGATGGTCCATCCGTTCCACCCGTCGGGTATGGGGCTGGAGCCGGGACAGGGATCGAAGTTCTCGGTGAAGGCCACCGATCGAGTCGGCGTGCACGTGGAGGACCAGCCGCGCAGGACGATGTCGTCGAGGAAGAGCACGTCTCTGTCGTCGTGCGAGTGGGCGATGAACATGATCGTGAGATCGGGGATGTTCTCCACCCAGGGCCATGTCGTGCTGAGATCCACGCAGTACGGCCACTCGACGTTGTTCACCGGTGTCGCACCGGTTACGGGCGGCCCCTCGAGGCAGAACACCTGGTCGTAGTGCGTGGAGTCGATGGCGTAGACGAGGATCCCGTCGTTGTCCGTGGCGTTGAGGTCAGCGATGCGGAAGCACAGCTCCAGGTCGGTCAGGCCGCGGGTGTCGAAGTCCCGGGTGATCCGCCACTCGCGGGAGTCGCCCGCGCCGCCGCAGTTGGTGTCGCTATCCGTTCGCAGGACGCAGTCGCCGCCCAGGTCGAAGTCGATGGTGCTCGCATCGTCGCAGCAGGTCCTCGTCCTGCCTCCCTCCAGGCACCCGGGCGCTTCGTCGATCCTGTCGCGGCAGTTGTCGCCCGTCACGAGGCTCCATCCCCCGATGTCGCAGCCTCCGCCCGATGCGTCGAAGTCGTCGTTCGAGAGCTCCACCATGCCGATCTCGGTCGTGCACGTCAGGCACGCGACCTGTCCGGTCACGCCGTCCAGATCGATCGTGCACGCGGCGTCGGAAGGAAGCACCATCGTGTCCGGGCACGTGACGTCCAGGTAGCCGGGAGGCAGGCCGCAGCCGGTCGAGGGGAAGCACGTGGGCCGGCACAGCTCCCCCGGCGCGCACGCGGTGTCGTCGGGCGTCCCGCCCACGCACGTGCCTGAGCCGTCGCAGGTCTCGCCCGTGGTGCAGGCCCAGACGTCCGTGCAGGTCGTTCCGGGTGCGTCGAACGTGATCGTGCAACCGCCGGAGCCGTCGCAGACGCTGGATGCCTCGCATGTGCCCGCGGTGCAGGAGTAGGTGGTGCCGTCGCACCCGCCGGAGCCGTCGCACACGTCCGTGTGCGTGCAGTCGACGGCGTCGTCGCAGGAGGTTCCGGGAGAGTCGAGGGTGACGGTGCAGGCGCCCGATCCGTCGCAGACGCTGGACGCCTCGCATGTGCCCGGTGTGCAGGAGTAGGTGGTTCCGCCGCAGCTTCCCGAGCCGTCGCACACGTCCGTGTGCGTGCAGTCGACGGCGTCGTCACAGGAGGCCCCGGGGGAGTCGTACGTGGGCGTGCAGCCGCCGGAACCGTCGCAGTCGGAGGCGGTCTCGCAGGTGCCAGGGGTGCAGGCATACGTGGTGCCGCCGCACGAGCCCACCGAATCGCACAGGTCGGTGTGCGTGCAGGCGTCCAGATCGTCGCAGGAGGTTCCGGGAGAGTCGAGGGTGACGGTGCAGCCGCCCGCGCCGTCGCAGACGCTGGATGCCTCGCAGGTGCCCGCGGTGCAGGTGTAGCTCGTGCCGGTGCAGGTGCCGGCCCCGTCGCACGCGTCCGTGTGCGTGCAGTCGTCCGCATCGTCGCAGGTGGCCGTGTTGTAGGTGTAGTCGCAGATCTGGCCCGTGCCTCCCGTGATGCAGTCCTGATCCGTGCACGTGTCCGAGTCGTCGCAGTCGGTGGCGGCGTGGCACGAGTACGTGCAGTCGGACTCGCAGCCGTCACCGCTGACGAGGTTCTCGTCGTCGCAATCCTCCGTGCCGCTCACGATGCCGTCGCCGCAGCCGGGAGGCCTGCAGACCTGATCCTCGCAGAAGCCGTCCACGCCGCCCGGGGACGTGCAGGGCGTGCCGTCCGCGAGCGCGGTGCCGGCATGGCACTCGCCGTCGCTGCCGCACGTCTCGTCTCCGTTGCAGGGCTCGTCGTCGTCGCATTCCCCGTCCGAGGTGCAGCCCGCCTCCTCGTCCGGCACGTCGACGGGCGGATCGGACACGGCGTCCGGATCGACGCCGTCCGGGGGGACGTCCATCTCGTTCGACACGTCTCCCTCGATCGACACGTCCTCCGCATCGGGGGCGTCCTCGGCGTCGGTGTCGATGATCCTCGGCCTGATGTCGCCGCACCCGGTGCCTGCGGCGAGAATGACGAGTGCGCACGTCAGCGAAGCGGCTGCACGCATGTTCTTCCCCCTTGCTCGTGATGCTGTTGCTGTCATCGTCCTCATCTCGCGCCTCCTCAGAACTCGAATCCCAGGCGGGCTCCCACGTCCAGGTCGACGAGGGCCTTCGTGCCGTTCTCCCACTTCCTCAGGGGAACGAGCACGTGCACGTGAGCCGGCTCGACGGTGATGTAGAAGCCCGAGACGACCGCGATGCGCAGTGCCACGGCCAGGCCGATGTCGAAGAGCGAGGCATGGCCGTCGACGATGTAGCCTCCGACCAG
>JAFDER010000405.1 GCA_019310245.1 Deltaproteobacteria bacterium | reverse complement strand
CCCCTCTTGCCGCTGTCGCGAGAAAGCCGTATGACGATCCCCCTGTTGGGCGCTGGGCGCCGTTGCAGCAGATGATCAGACTGGAGGTTTCGCACGAGAGACGAGCCGAAGGGGCCTGCAGCTCGACTATGCGCCGGCCCGCTCGTGTAGGTCGTCGACATCCAGGCGGCACCCGATCGAATCGAGGGCGACCGACTCCCCGGGACCAGCCCGGTGGACTGACCAACCGCCCGGTTCCCGCCGATGCGTCTCGATCCGACGATGGTCGTGGGCCACGAACACGATCTCACGCAGCGAGGGAATCTGCTGGTAGTGCTCCCGCTTCTCCCCGCAGTCGTAGCTCGCCGTGCTCGGGCTCAGGATCTCGACGACAAGTGTGGGGTTCAAGACCGTGTTCTTCCCCTCGGGATCGCGCTCGAGCGGACCGCACACCACGGTGGCGTCGGGATAGGTCGCCAGCCCCGTGGCGAGCACCCGGATCCGTAGGTCCGATCCGTAGACACGGCAGAGCCCACCTTCGAGCTGAACGTTCAGGGACGAACCGACCTGCAGGCTCAGCGCAGCGTGCTCGGGCGTGCCTCCAGCCATGGCGTAGATGTCGCCCGCGTAGTACTCCAACTTGACGTTCGAAGCCTCGTCGAGGGCCAAGTACTCCTCGTACGTGTAGTGACGGCGAGGAACGGTCGTGCCCACGGACCCAGTATAGACCTCGGAGGCCTCGCGGCAGAAGTTCCGTCAGGCGCACGCCATCGCAGCGTGGGACCGCGCCATCAGCCGGGAGCGTTGTCAGGTATCGCGCGGCCGAACCCGTCGCATGTAGAGGGCGTGGTAGGCCGGCCTGAGCCTCTTCAGGCGACGCCGTGCTTCGTGCAGGGTCGCCTCGTCGTCCCCGGAGTGTTCTGCCACCAGCAGGCACGACCAGAACGCGAGGGCCGCGTCCTCCTGCGACCCGGGCATCGCGAAGGCCTGGCGGACGGCGTCGAGGTCTGGTGCCGCAGGCTGGGGCGCGGACCACAGGCGGTGGATCAGGCCGAGGCATGCGAGCCAGCGCGGCTCTTCATCCTCCGCGAGCAGATCCGCCACGGACTCATCCCAGGCGAAGTCACGCGGGTCGAGGGGCCGGCCGGCCAGGAGGGCATCGCGCACGAGGGGGCGCGCCTCGGACGTACCGTCAGGTGCACGGCGCCTGACGATCTCGGCGAGCTCCGGCAGGATGCCAGCGTCGTGCGACAAGAGGGCGCTGGCCATGTGTGACTCCGCCAGCCGTCCGAGGACGCCGTCCGTGACCAGGCGGCGCAGGCGCGGGTACGGCCGCAGTTCCAGGGCGACCTCGCCCCAGGCCGGCACGGCCACCTCGGGGAGCGGGCTCGCCAGTTGGGGCGCGAGCCGGTCCACGAGGTCGAGCGCCCGGCTGTCCTCCAGCGCGCCGTGGGTGTCCTCGAACTGGCGTCGGATCTCACTCGCCCGAAGGAAGTCTCCAAGCCGCAGGGCCGCGTCCAGCTCGCGCGCGAGGCGTGCCCGCTCCGCGAACAGGTCGAGCTGCTCCCGATCGGTCTCGGGCGCCCCCTGAGCCGGCTCAACAGCGTGGGCTGCGAGCGAGAGGGGGCGTGGCTCGACGTCGAGCAGGGCCAACTGCGCTCGGGAACTGCGCTGCGGCATCGGTGGATTGTCCCACGGCGAACTGGGTCCTGCACGCGTCCAGGAAGAAGCTGAAGAAGCTGCCATCGACACGCCACGAGTGGGTCGATAGCGCGCGAGCTGTGGATGAGCCCGGGACGCTGGCGAACCGTCGCCCGGGCGGGCGATCTGACCAGAACCATGCCCGCTAGCCTGGCAGGCAGCAGCGCTTGTGCTTCTTGCCGCTGCCGCAAGGGCACGGGTCGTTGCGGCCCACGCGCCGCTCGCGGCGGACGGGTGCCGGGCGGAACTGCTCGCGGCGCAGGGCGTGGATCCGCGGGGCGAGGTCCGTCATCCTCCGCCACCGGCGGCTCAGCTCCGCCAGATCGCGGCGCCCGGCGAAGGCCTCCCACAGGCGCCCCAGGCGCTCTCGCTCTCCGGGCGGGTGGCTCGTCCCGACCACGTCCGCGGTCGGGGCGTCCACGTACACGACGCCTACGCTGCCTCCGCTCTCCTGCCCTCTGTGGAGGAATCGGACCCTCACGTCCTGGCAATCGCAGCCGTCGGCGATGCAGTACATGTCCGCCGCCTCGTAGCGCTCCCCGTCGAGCTCGTAGACGTCGCGCGAGTCGCCGGTCTCGACCCAGCCCACCGGCTCGTCTCCATCCCAGTCGGTCCAGTCCCGCTCGCGCCACGCCTCGGACGCATCGTCCTCCCCCCCGATCCGCGCCTGGCCCTTGAAATCCCTGTAGTACGTTCGCAGCGTCTCGAGCGTGTCGGCGTCCATCATCTCCCGGAGCCAGCGGATCAACTCCGGCTGCCGGGCTCGCTGGGCACCGTCCTCATCCTCGCGGACCTACCCCGTCTCGAGGTCCACCACCGCGGCGACACTGCGCGTGGGCGGCGGAGGGTCTTCCGGCGAGGCTCGATGGATCACTTCGAGCTTCTCACCCTTCGCGGTGATCGCCTCGAACCGGTCGTCCACCTCGAAGGCCTGGAGATGCACCGCCTGGCAGGCGCACGCCGGGTTCGGGCAGCAGCTCGCGAGACAGGCAAGACCTCGACGCTTCCCGTCGACCTGACGCCAGAGCACGAGCTCACGCGCCTCGGTAGAGCGCGGCGTTTCTCTTCCGCCCATCTCACCCTCCTGCTTCGGGCTGCCCCGCCCGGACTCTCGTGCCAAATGGATGATCCCACACCGATCACGCCGGGGAGATGTTCATCGCTGCGTCCAGCGTCGCCAGCGCACGATTGTTTCGCCGCCATCGGGCCGACAGCGCGCCGCCTCGACAGCGCTCGGTCTCGAGCGCATGCCGCGAGTAGCGGCGGCGCGAAGCGGCCGTGCCCACGGACCCAGTATGGACCTCGGAGCACTCCGGGCGGTGGGGGCTGCTCGATCGCAGCCCGGCTCGACTGCCTGTCGCCCCAGGGAGGGCCCACGGGCAACGACTCCCCCTGCCTCCAGATGCCAGGGCGGCCGTGGCAGGCTGGGTGACCGCGAGGTCGAGTGGCGGCTCGGAGCTTCAGGATCCTCGCGCCATGAGCTTCCGTGGCACGGCTGTCCGTCCTCAGGCAGGATCCTCGGCGACCTGCGGGGCCCCTCGGGGCCTCACGCGGGCCAAGAGGTCCTCCATGATCATGTAGCCCGTGGGCACGAGAATCAGCGAGATCACGGTCGCGAACATCACTCCGAAGGCGAGCGAGACGGCCATGGGGACCAGGAACTTGGCTTGCATGCTCCTCTCGAGCAACAGCGGAAGCAGCCCGAAGAAGGTGGTTAACGAGGTCAGCAGGATGGGGCGGAAGCGCACCACCCCGGCCTGACGCACGGCCACGGCGATCTCGTCGCTCGTCTCGCGGTGGCGGTTGATGAAGTCCACCATCACGAGGCTGTCGTTCACGACGATACCGGCCAGGGCCACGAGGCCGAACATCGAGAGGATCGTGAGATCCATGCCCATGATGAGGTGACCCCAGATCGCACCCACCAGTCCGAAGGGGATGGCCGTCATG
>JAFDER010000404.1 GCA_019310245.1 Deltaproteobacteria bacterium | reverse complement strand
TGCCGACCTCGAGGTTGTAGGGGATGCCGAGGTTCGACAGGATGGTGGAGACGAAGGTGTAGCGGTTCTGGTCCTCGTTGTAGGTGGCGAGCAGTGCCGAGAGGATGTCCTTCTTGAGATCCGCCATTCTGGGTTCTCTATAGCCGGTCGGGGGCTTCCTGTGAAGGGGGGGAGAGGACGGGCAGGATCAGGCGGATCAGGGTGCCCTGGCCTGGCTCGGACTCGACCTCGAGGTCTCCGCCGACCTCCTCGACGTAGTTCTTGACGATGGCGAGGCCCAGGCCCACGGACTCGGGGCGGGTGGAGAAGAAGGGGTCGAAGATGCGGCCGATGATCTCGGCGGGAATGCCGGGGCCGTCGTCGGAGACGGAGATGACGAGGTTGGGGGGGGAGAGGGAGGCGGACAGGACGAGCTCGCCCTTCTGGCTCATGGACTGCACGGAGTTCATGATGAGGTTGCGCATCAGGGGGTAGAGGATGTCCTGGTCCTGGAGCACCTCGAGGGAGGGCGGATCGACGGCGATGGTGACGTTGATGGTACCGGGCAGCATGCGGCTCTTTGCGAGGTCGGAGCGGACGAAGTCGAGGAAGTGGTCGAGGCGCACGGGTCGGGCCAAGGGTGTGGGAGCGCGGGAGAACATCACGAGGTCGTCGCAGAGACGGCGGAGCCTCTCGAGCTCCTCCTCGATGATGTCGGCGAGCTCGGCCTCGAGGTCCTGGAGGTTGAGGCGGCGGCGGATCTGGCCGGTGGCGTTCATGATGGTGGCGACGGGGTTCCGGATCTCGTGGGCCACGTGCGCGGCCATGTTTCCGATGACGGCGAGCCGCTCGCGGCGCAGGAGCTCGCGCTGGGTGTCGACGAGCTCGCCGTAGGAGTGCTGGAGATCCTCGTACAGGCCGCGGATCTCGACGCCCAGGGCCGCTTCGCCGCCGATGGAGGCGAGAAGGCTGGCGTCCTCGGGCGTGAAGGGATCGCCGGTGACGCGCAGGAGGTAGAAGAAGCCGCGCAGCTGCTTCTTGTAGAGCAGGGGGGCGGCGAGGTGGTGCTCGCCGAGCGCGGCGGTCATCTCGCATGGAGGCTCGAGCACGGGCTTGCCCTTCTTGAGCTGCCTGAGCACGGAGGGCAGGACGTGGATCTCGTCCATGTGCACACAGGCGTCCCAATCCTCGAAGCCCTGGGGGCCGGATGTCCTGGCGACGACCGGATGGAACTGGCCGTCGGGGACGATCAGCACCGTGGATCCCGCGGGCGCGTGGAAGGCACCAATGATGCGGTCGAGGCTATTTTTCAGGCTTGTCTTGAGGCTGCGCCCGGAGATGAGGTCGTGGGTGACGTCGCGGATGAGGGAGAGCTCCATCTCGCGCCTGTCGCGCATGGCCGCGAGCGCGTGGCGGTCGCTGACGTCCCGGATCGTGCCCACGGCGGCGGGGCGGCCGCGGAACATTGTGCGCCTGACGATGAGCTCGGCGGGCACGGTCTGTCCCTGCACGCTGGTGACCAGGGTCTCGTAGCTCTGGAGCGTGGGCTGGCCGGACATGCGGCTGGCGTAGTTCGCGGCGACTTTCTTGGCCTCGTTGGGGGAGATGAACTCCAGGAAGTGATGGCCGATGATCGACTCTTCGGTGTAGCCGAGGGCCTCGAAGAAGGACAGGGTGGCGTCGATGATGACGCCGTCCTGGATGAGGAAAGAGGACTCGTACATGGACCCCAGAATCGTCTCGGCGACCTTCCGGCGCTCGGCGCTCGTGAGCTTGATGCCCCTCGAGCTCCTGGAGGGGCGGGCCTTGAGGAGCGTGGTGGCTTTGCGCTCGAGGGCCCCGCGGGAAGTGGAGGCGGGCAGGATGGACTTCGCGCGTCCGCGAAACTCCCTGCGCAGCGCGGGAATCTGGTTCTTGGGGGCGACGAGGACGATCGGGATGCCCGGGTTGAGCAGGGTCAGGCTGGTGATCCAGGAGCTCACGATGATCTTCGTGGGGGAGGTCACCTGGAGGAAGGCGCACGCGAAGCGGTCATTGCGGGCGATGGGCTCCATCCACGGAGGCCTGGACGTGAGCCGGACGAGGGGGGCGAGCTCGGGGCTCGAGAAAGCGAATCTACCGAGTTGTGAGCGCGTGGTGGCGTACGCGAATATGCTGCCTGTTAGCATCGATTCCCCCGGCATCGGGCACAGGAGACTTTACTTTAACATCCCCGAAATGTAAAAAGAATTCGATAGATGGAAGCGGACACCCTACAGATCGTGTCCAGCCGCAGCATCCCCGACCTGGTGGAGCGCGTGCACACGGTGGCGAGAAAGTTCTTCAAGGTGGAGCACACCGCCCTGGGGATCCCCTCTATGTCAGGCGGCCAGATGGTCCTCGCGGCGTCGACCGACAGCTCGACGAAGTGGGGGCAGATCCTGATGGTGGGGCACGTGCCGGAGTTCCAGAGCATGCTGCACGAGCACCGCCCGGTGGCGCTCGTGCGCAACAACGACGCGATCTACGACCTGCGGCAGCTCGGCTCCATGTATCCGTCCGCCAACCTGATTGTGCCGGCCCTGGTGAGGGGCAGGATCATCGGCATCATCATGTGGATGGTGGAGGGCGGCGTGAAGCCCGAGATGGCCGAGGCCGAGCAGCTCAGGCACATCTCGCTCTCGTGCGGGCAGGCCATCGAGCGCATCAACAACATGGAGTCGCTGCGAAGCGACAACGCCCGGTGGCACGACGAGTACGCCGGGCTGCTCGGCGAGCTCGACAGGCTGGACCTGTACGGCGATCTGTTCCGGTTCAACCCAGACGGCCAGCTGCTCGTCAACCACGCCGGGCGCACGCTGCTGGCGAACCCCTCGGCCGAGAGCGTGCTGTGCCCCGACGGTGCGCCGCTGCCCGACAACCTGCAGGAGCTCATTGCAGACGATAGCCTGGAGGTGTTCTCGGAGCTGCTCGACGGCTTCAAGCAGGGCATCTTCCCCCGCGGGCTGGATTTGACGATCAAGCGCAATTCGGGCGAGATCGCCGAGATCGCGGTCTCCATCTCGCTCGTGCCGCGAGACCCCGAGGTGATCCTGCTCACCTTGAGGAACGTCACGGTGGAGCGGCAGATCGAGCGGAGCCTGGAGGAGACCAAGACCTTCGTGGAGAAGGTCATCAGCTCGTCGCTGGACGCGTTCATCGCCTCGGACACGAAGGGCGAGATCGTGATGTTCAACGAGACGGCGGCGCGCATGTGGGGCATCCCCCTCGACGAGGCGCTCTCGGGCATGCACGTCAACGATCTCTACCCGCCCGAGCAGGCCAAGGATATCATGATCAAGCTGCGCAGCGAGGACTACGGAGGGGTGGGCAGGATGGAGCCTCAGCGCATCTGGCTCATGGCGAGGACGGGCGAGAACATCCCCGTGCAGCTCTCTGCGTACCTCATCTACGACGAGGAGGGCAATGAGTCCTACACCATCGGCTCGTTCTCGGACCTGCGGGAGAAGTTGCGGGCCGAGGAGAAGATCGCGTTCATAGAGGAGAAGCTGGCCCAGTCGGAGAAGCAGATGGAGCTCAGCGAGCTCGCCGGAGCCATGGCGCACGAGCTGAACCAGCCCCTGACGAGCATCTACGGATCCACCGAGCTCCTGCTCTGACGCGCTTCGAGACGCAGTCGTACGTGGGCAATTCCAGGATCACGGACCTCGATCAGAAGGAGCAGGAAGAGGACGAGGAATGAGCGAGGCCGGCAGCAGCGACATGGAGCTCGTCCCCCTGAGCGCCATCAAGGCCTACCTGGATCTCACGAAGAAGATCAACGTCCTCATGCGTCGGGAAGAGGTGATGCAGACCTTCGTGGACATGTTCCAGCGCATGTTCCCCGACATGATGCACTGCATCCGGATCGTGGACCCGGGACGTGCGATCCTCGTCCACGTGCTGGCCGACGGGCCGCTGGACCCCTCCGCCAGGGACCGCGCCTTCGTTGCCGCCTCGACGTTCGAGGGGGGGAAGATCCCGGAGGCCGTGCTCAAGGGCGCCTCGGACCGCCTGGAGGTCCTCGACGAAGCGCCCCTGGTCTTCGAGGGGGCGGCGGGAGGCGTCGCGCTGGCGCTGGCCGACGAGATCAGCTACTTCGGAACGGTGCACCTGGAGTCCAGTGAGCCACTCGAGCTCGACTCCCTGCAGAGGGCCCTCTTCGAAGCGCTTGGCCACCACCTGACGAGCGCGCTACGCTCGGCGAGCAACCTGAAGGAGACGACCTATCTCAAGGACTACCTGACGAAGCTCATCGACAACGCCAACGCGCCCATCGTCATCATCGACGGCAAGAGGAGGGTCCAGACCTTCAACCGCCAGCTCGAGAAGCTGACGGGGTACACGAAGAAGACGCTGGTGGGCACGGACTTCCTGGAGCTGTTCGAGGCCAAGGACCGCAAGCGCTTCGTCCCGGTCATCA
>JAFDER010000006.1 GCA_019310245.1 Deltaproteobacteria bacterium | reverse complement strand
CCGGCTCAAGACCCTGTGGCCGTTCCCCGAGCGTGAGGTGCGCGATCTGGCGGGGTCCGTGAAGCACATCCTGGTCCCGGAGATGAACCGCGGCCAGGTGGCCGATCTCGTCAGACTCCATGGCCGGCGCGAGGTCGACGCGCTGATGCAGACGGACGGACGGGTGATCGATGCCGAGGCGATCGAGAGCCGCCTCCGGGAGCTTCTCTGATGCCCAGGGACATGCAGGAGTACCTCCGCGAGGGCCTGGGCGTCACCACGTTCTGCTCCGGGTGCGGCCACGGGATCCTGATGGGCGCGATCCTCAGGGCCGTGGACGCGATGGGGCTCGACAAGGACCGGATGCTCTTCGTCTCCGGGATCGGGTGCGCGGCCTGGATCCCGAGCCCCCACTTCGATGCCGACACGCTGCACACGCTGCACGGCCGGGCCGTGGCCTACGCGGTGGGCGCCAAGGTGGCCAATCCCGACCTCGAGGTGGTCGTCGTGAGCGGCGACGGCGACCTGAGCTCGATCGGCGGCAACCACCTCATCCACGCCGCGCGCCGCGGGCACGACCTCGCCGTGATCTGCGCGAACAACGAGATCTACGGCATGACCGGAGGGCAGTGCGCGTCCACCACTCCCGTGGGAGCGGTGACCTCGACCTCGGTGCAGGGCAACGTCTATCCGCCGTTCGACCTCGTCTCGCTCGTGCGTTCGGCGGGCGCCTCGTACGCGGCGCGCTGGCCGGTCACAAGCCCCGGGAGGCTCATCGAGTCCATCCGCAGGGCGATCGAGTGCAAGGGGATGGGATTCGTGGAGGCCGTCTCGCCCTGTCCCACGCAGTTCGGCCGCCGCAACCGGCACAGGACCGTGCCTGCGCTGTACGAGCGCATGGAGTCGCTCTGCATCACCGAGAAGGAGGCGGCTTCCCTCTCGCGGGAGGAGCGCGCCAGACGGTTCGTCGTCGGGGAGTGGAGCCGTGACTGACCGGGATCGCATCGACATCCGCTTCGCGGGCCAGGGTGGCCAGGGAGTGGTCGCGGCCACCGCCCTGCTGGGCGAGGCCTGCACGCGCGCCGGTCTGAGCGCAGCGGGCTCGACCGTCTACGGGTCGCAGTCGCGCGGCGGCGCCGCGCGTGCGGACCTCGTGATCGCGCGTGGCGGGTTCATCGACTTTCCCCACGTGACGCGGCCCCACTTTCTCGCCGTGATGAGCGGCGAGGCCTACCGCGCCTACCTGCCCGACCTCTCCCCCGAGGGAGTGGTCCTCTTCGACAGCTATTACGTCGAGCGCGACCCCGGCAGCGTCGTCCACCACGAGGTGGAGGCCACGAGGATGGCGCTCGACGCACTCGGCCGGTCCGTGGCCGCGAACATCGTGATGCTCGGCGCGCTCGTGGGGCTCACCGGGATCGTGGATGTTGAGCACGTGAGCACGGCCCTGCGCACCAGCTTCGCCCGGCCCTTCCACGAGGCCAACGACAGGGCCATGGCCCTCGGCGTCGAGCGCGGCCGCGCGATCGCCACCGGCGGCGGGGGGTCGTGATGGTCGCGGGACGCACGCACCACCCGGCCTGGGACGAGGACCTGTGCCTCTCGTGCGGGGCCTGCCGCCGGGCGTGTCCCGCATGGTTCCACGACGGGATGCGCGTCGAGCAAGATTCCCTGCGGGCGATGGTGGCCCGGAGGTACGCGTTTCCCTGCAGGGACGGATCCCTCGCCGTGCCCGCGTGCGTGGCCACCTGCCCTCTGCACCAGGACGTGCCCGGGTACGTGGCCGCGATCTCCTCGGGCGATCTGGCTCGCGCGCGTGGGATCATCCTCGAGACCAACCCGCTGCCCGGCGCCCTGGGCCACGTGTGCAACCGCTCGTGCATGACCGTCTGCGTTCGCACCTGCCTCGACGAGGCCGTGGACATCCGGGGCCTCAAGCACGTGCCCTTTGAGGACGACAAGGCGTGGACCGGGCCGTACCCCGGGCGCCGCGGGGACGAACAGGTGGCCGTCGTGGGCTCGGGTCCGGCAGGCCTGGCCGCCGCCTCGGCGCTCGCGCGGGCGGGCGTGCGCGTCGTGGTCCTCGAGCGCGACGCCGAGCCGGGGGGCATGCTCAGGCACGCCATCCCCTCTTTCGACCTGCCCGGGCAGGTGCTGGACGCCGACATCGGCCGCCTCCTCGAGGGCGGCGTGCGGCTCGAGACGGGCGTCACCGTCGATTTTCCGCGGGAGCTCGACGCCCTGATGGAATCGGGCGTGCGCGCCGTGGTCCTGGCCACGGGCGCGGGCCGCGGGATGCTCTCGCCCTGCGTCGGGGAGGCGGGGCTCGAGGGCGTCACGGACGTGGTCTCTTTCATGCGCTCCGCGAGAGCGGGAGGCCTCGAGGCCGCCGGGGGCCCCGTGTTCGTCGAGGGAGAGGGCGCCCCTGCCATCGCGGCCGCCCGCACGGCGGCCCGGCTCGGCGACTCGCCCGTCCACCTCGTCGTCTCGCGTCCGCGCGCGTTTCTGGCCGTGGCGCCCGCCACGCTCGAGAGCGCCGAGGCAGATGGGGTGATCGTCCTGGATCGCCGCGCCGTGACCGGGGTCCTCGGAAACGAAACGCTCGAGGCAGTGAAGCTCTCCGCGTGCGGCGCTGCACGGGCCGGTGGAGGCAGGATCGTGCCCGGGCCCCTGCAGGACGGGGAGGCGCGAGAGGCATCTCTGCTCGTGTGCGCCCGGAGGCGCGAGCCGGAGCTTCACGGGATCCTGGACGTGGCCGGCACGGCGTCCACGGCCGTGGGCACGCTCGCCGCACGCACGGATTCTCTCGCGGTCGGCCCGGCCGGCCTCTTCGCTGCCGGCGATCTCGTCACCGCTCCCAGGAACGTTGTCGAGGCCGTGGCCTCCGGCCTGAGGGCCGCGCGATCCGTGCTCGAGTATCTCGAGGAGACCGCGTGATGGGCCGAGACGCGGGCATCGAGGTCCTCGTCGACGGGCGCAGCGTCTCCGCGAGCGAGGCCGAGACGGTGCTCGACGCGGCGCGACGCGGCGGCGCGGACATCCCCACGCTGTGCGGCGGCGATGCGGCGCATCGCGCGTACTCCTGCCGCGTCTGCGTGGTCGAGATCGACGACAGCCAGGGCGTGCGGCTCGTCACGGCCTGCGACACGCCTGCGCGCGCGGGCATGCGCATCGTGACCCGGGGAGACCGGCTCTCGAGGCTGAGGAGGGCCTCGCTGCGGCTGCACCTTGCCGCGGATCCCGGATCTCAGCAGGCCCGGGACCTGGCCCGCACGATCGGGCTGGAGGGTCCAGGCCCGCTGAGATCCGCCCGCCGGGGTGATCACTGCGTCATGTGCGGCCTGTGCCCCGGCGTGTACATGGACCTCGAGAGCCCGGGCGGTCTGGACCTGCCTCTCGCGGCATGGCGCACGTGCGTCGCCATCGAGCGGCTGCGCTCGGCCTGGGGAGGCGAGAGACCCTGCCGCTACGCCCTGATGGGCCTCGTGCCGGGCGCCCTGTGCTCGCACGACTACGACTGCAGGACCTGTCCCTTCGATCACGAGATGCTCGACCGCGAGCCGGGCGTGCACCCGGCCTCTCTCGTGCGCGTGAGGAGGGCTCGACGATGAGCGGACGCGCGTGCACGCCGCCCGGTCCGGGCCGCCGGGACGACGATCCCGCCGTCGAGGCTTCGCGCTGCCTCGGTGCGCTCGCCTGCGACTACTGCGACGTGTGCGTGCTCATGTGCCCGGAGCTGTGCATCACCCGCGACGCGGCCTCGGGACGCATCGTCATCGACCTGGATCTGTGCAAGGGCTGCGGCCTGTGCGCGCGCTACTGTCCCAAGGGCGCCCTCAGGATGGTGCCAGACCTCTGAGTCCCGCTACCCTGAGCCTGTCGAAGGGCAGCGCCGCACCGGTTACAAGAGCGGGCAGAACTGCAGGGCGCTCCAGCAACGAGGAATTTCAAGGTGCCTTCGGCCCCGCGCCGCCTCACGCCCGCTCTGAAGCGTCCCGTGGCCCGATACATCCGCTACCCTGAGCCCAGTTGGCTTCGAGCTCGATCCGTGTACGTATCTAGAAACACGCGCCGATATTGGTTAGAGTCGGCGGATGCGTGCGATGGCGCCCGGGAGGGGAAGAGTCAGGGCCGCCATTGCCGCTGCTCTCGTCCTCCTCGTCTCGTGCGCCCTGCTCAACAGGGACCCCCTGACCCCGCTGGCGATCGTCGAGAAGGTGCCGGGCGCCGCACGTCTCGGGGCCGCGGCCTGTCTCGAGTGCCATGACGTGCAGTCCGCCATGAAGGGCTCCGTGCACCGCGCGCTCGCGCTGGACGGGCAGCCCGGGAACGATCTGTGCGAGACGTGCCACGGCGCGGGCAGCGTCCACGCCTCGTCGTTCGACACGGCGGACATCTTCAACGCCGAGGATCACGCCCGGCTCTCGAACGCCGAGCGCTCGGCCGTGTGCCTCTCCTGCCACGAGACGATGGCGTCCAGGTGGATCGGTGCTCCGCACGATGACGGCGAGATCTCCTGCTGGACCTGCCACCTTGATGCGCTCCACGGCTGGGAGGCCGGGGATGGGACGGACGTCGCTCCGCCGAGCCTGCACGACGGCCCGGACGGCGGAAGGTTCTGCTTCCAGTGCCACTTCGAGGTGGAGCAGGAGTTCCTCGGGCAGGTGAGCCACCCCGTGACGGGAGGCAAGATGGAGTGCTCGTCCTGCCACGGCGTGCACGGCGAGGAGGGCCTGCTCGGAGGCTCCGGCGACACCGGCGAGCTGTGCACCGGCTGCCACGTGGAGGTGGCCGGCCCCTGGATCTACGAGCACGACGCCGTGACGGAGGGATGCACCACCTGCCATGCGCCGCACGGCTCGCCCAACCCCAAGCTCCTCGTGCTGCAGGGCTCCGGGCTGTGCCTCCAGTGCCACCTCGAGGCCGCGTTCCCCACTCTCGGCGGAAGCAACCACGCGCTCTACGTCGGCGGCGGGGCCGCCTGCTACCAGTGTCACTTCGAGGTCCACGGGTCGAACACGTCCGAGATCCTGGCGCCGGGGTCCTGATGAGAGAACCGGGATGGAGCAGGTTCCTGAGGGCGCTCGGCCCGCTGTGCGCTGCGGCCGTGCTGATCTGCCAGCCCGCCCGGGCTCAGGAGGGGCCTGCCGGGCAGGAGGATGGCTCCGGGTTGACGGTGAGCTGGCTCGCCGCAGGACAGTACGTCCTGGTGAAGGGCGATCGGAGGAAGCTCCTCGACGACGACGCCGTGCTCATGGCGAGCGGGTTCCTCCTCGAGCACTTCCACCTTGCCATGCTCCTCGATGGCGGGCTCGCGCTCGACCTCGCCGCGGGCCTGATCATTCCCGAGAACCCGTCCTGGAGCGAGATGTTCGTCCTGACGCGGTTCGGCAAGCCCGGCCGATGGAGGATCTGGACCGACGTTTCCAGGGCGCTGAGCTTCTCGGATGACTCCATCGGCTCGGCCGAGAGCGCCGGAGCCTGGTATCCGTCGCACTCCCTGGGCAGGGATCTGTGGAAGAGCCGGCACGATCTGCAGGTCGGTGCGACGATCATGCCCGGCACGGGCTCGAGGATCAGCCTCGTCCTCGACTTCTCGTCCGTGCACGGGAACGTGGTGCCGCTCAAGGGCAGCGAGTACGTGGCGCCCGCAGCCGGGTACGTCTTCGAGTACCCCGCTCTCTGGGACCTGGGCCGCCGGCGCGGGGGGGTGAAGCTCGACGGCGTGTGGTCCAGGGGCGGTCTGGGGCTCTCGTTCAACTACGCCTACAGGTACATGACCGTGGACGACGCCCTCACGGCGTGGAGGCCCCTCGATGGAACCGCCTTCGACGGGACAGACGTCTACGCCCGACAGCGCACGATCCACACGGTCCTGGCGGGACTGGGCGCCGAGTTGCAGGTGGCGCGCCCCCTCTCGATCGCGGGAGGCTACCAGTTCGCCTACGCATTCTCGGGCCCGAAGGCCGCGCGGGACGCCTTCGGGACGGCCTCCAGGGTGGAGTACGGCAGCAGCGGGCACGCGGTTTTCTCGCACAAGGTGCCGCTCGGGTTCCTCGTGCGCCTCGCACGGGGCCTCGACCTCAGGCTGCGCTTCGTGGGCGCCTACTCGTACGGCAAGACGGAGCGCACCGCGCAGGGGCTCGTCGGCGATCCGGGATCGGTCGTCTCGCAGAGCCGGCTCGCCTCGGGAGTCGAGAGCAAGAAGTTCGTGGAGAGTTTCGAGCTGGCCTGGACGGGAGTCCGGTGGCTCGACATCAAGTTCAAGCAGCGGCTCGAGCTGGACGACCGTGACCTGTTCCGCGTGTTTTACGACGTGTACGATGCGGACGGGGTGGACACGACCGTGGCCGAGGACGTGGCATTCAAGACCCTGCGCCTGAGAATCGCGTCTCTCGTGAAGTTCAAGATCGTCAAGGGGCTCGTCCTCGATGCCAGGGTGCGCTACGCCCAGTCCTGGCAGGACGACGTCGTCGAGTACCTGCGTGGATGGACCCCTTACGGCGACAGCCGCATGTGGAACGTGGACGCGAGGCTGAGGCTGAGGTACAGGCTCTCGAGCCTCCTGTCCCTCTGGACCTCGGGCCGTTTCTTCAAGGGCGCACGCTGGCGACCCGGCGTCACGGCCGTCGACGCCGGCTTCGACGTGGACATCACCGGCTTCTCGGTCTCGGGCGGCGTGCGTGCGGCTCCCTGCGGCTGGCTCACGCTGTACGCGTCGTATTCCTTCACCTTCGGCGACTACGAGATCGGTCCCGCGCCGCTCATGAACGCGTGGAGAAACATCGGCTACTCGGGGCGCATCCACACCGCACAGGCGGGGTTCGGGCTCGCGCCGCTGTCCTGGTTCGAGCTCGCCGGAGGCTACCATCTCGTGTACGTCGACGGGACCCTCGAGCACCAGATCCACAGGATGGGGGCCGAGGTCCGCTTCCGGGTGCGGGATGGCGTGCACCTGGGCGTCGGCTATCTCGGCCGCATCTTCAGCGATGGCCGGCTCGCCGAGGACGGGTACTCCGCGCACGGCCTGCGCGCGCTGGTCGCGGGCAGCTTCTGAGGCTCTTTTCTCCTGAATCCTGACGCTCTTTCCGCTCATGGTACGAAGCTTGCGTCCGATCCCTGGTGGAGAGGTGGGGTCGCATGGGAACCCGGGCAGCGTGAGATGAGGATCCGGCGCAACACGGCGGTCGAGCTCGCCCTTGCGGTGGCCCTCGTGCTCGTGGTCGTGCTGGGAGCCTACTCCTGGCTCGTCATCTCGACCATGACCGGAGAGGTGATCTCCCTCGCCCAGCGTGATGCCTCGCGCATCGCCTCCTTCGTCCAGGGCAACCTGAGGCTCGCCATGCTCCGCGACCATCGGGACGACGTGAGGAAGAGCATCGAGGAGATCGTGAAAGACCCCTCGGTCGAGGCCGTCTCCATCCTCGATCACACCGGGCGCGTGTGGGTGACCTCCGACCCCGGAAGCGCAGGAATCGTCCATGACAAGCAGGACAGGTCGTGCGGTTTCTGTCACGGCACCTCGCCGCCCAGGACGGATATCCTGGAGAGCACTGCCTTCGAAGGTCACCAGCTCGTGTCGCAGCAGGCCATCCGGGCCGACGCCAGCTGCCTTGCCAGAGGGTGCCACGAGGGCCGCCGCGAGGGCGACGTTCTCGGCGTCCTGAGCTTCTCCCAGTCCGTCGACCAGACGTTCCTGACCCTGAAGAGGAGCAAGAGGGCGCTCGGCCTCTTCACCGTTCTGGCCGTGCTCCTGGCCTCCCTGCTCGTCGGCACCGTGATCGCGGGGCGGCTGCACACGCCGATGAAGCGGCTGGTGGAGGGAACCGCGAAGGTGGCCGCCGGCGACATGGGGCACAGGCTGCCAATCGATCGCAGCGACGAGTTCGGCCACCTCGCCCACAAGTTCAACGAGATGAGCCGCAAGCTCTCGCAGAGCCGTCGCAGCCTGATCCAATCCGAGAGGCTCATCTCCATGGGCAAGCTCGCCGCGGGCGTGGCCCACGAGCTGAACAACCCCCTGACCGGCGTGCTCGCCTTCACCGAGAGCCTGATCGACGACGCCGACGACGGCGACGTTCGCGTCGAGGACTACAGGGTGATCCAGCGCGAGGCCCTGCGGTGCCGCCGCATCGTGAGGGATCTGCTCGACTTCGTGCGCCAGGAGAAGCCTGCCATGAGGGCCGAGGATGCGGAGCACCTGGTCGGGCTGACGCTCAGGCTCATCGAGAAGCTGGCCTCCTTCAGGGACGTCACGCTCATCCACGAGGGGGGGAGCGATCTGCCCCTGGTGAGGGCGGATGCGGGTCAGGTCCAGCAGGTCATGCTCAACCTGCTGATCAATGCCGCGGACGCCATGGACGGCGTGGGAACGATCCGCATCGGTCTGCGCTCGCTCGAGAGGGGAAGGTGGGTCGTGATCTCCGTGGCCGACGACGGCCCCGGCATCCCCGAGGAGTTCCGCGACAAGATCTTCGAGCCGTTCTTCTCGACCAAGGCCCACAGGTCCAACGGCCTGGGCCTGTCCATCTGCCAGGGGATCATCGAGCAGCACGGAGGCAGGCTCGAGTTCGAGACCCGGGACGGGGAGGGGACCACGTTCAGGGTGCTCCTGCCCGCTGCGCGCGCCGGCGTGCCCGACGGCAGCGTGGGAAGGCCGTCCTTGCGCCCCGAAGCGCGAACCTAGATAAGTCCTCCTCGGTTCGCTCCTCGCGCCCGTGCAGCAGGGTGCCGCGGACCTGTGCAGTCGTATTTAGTCCGCATCCCCGGGAAGCGGAGCTCCCAGCAGGTCGAGGACCCGGGTCGCGTCCTCCCTGGCCTTTACGAGCAGCGATGCCGAGTAGTCGGGGTTGTGCGCTCCGTGGAAGGTCTTGACGTAGTGGAAGTTGTAGTTGGCCTCCTCGAAGAGGGAGGCGGCCTTGCCGGTCTTCTTCGACTTGTCGGCTGCCGCGAGGGCCTCGCCGGCAGCCTCGATGAGCACCGACGTCTTCTCCACGTCGGCCTGGACGTCGTCGAGCCACATCTCGAGCAGCCCCTCGTAGTCGCTCCCGTGGCAGTTCGTGCAGCCCCGCTCCACCGCCCCGAGGGTCTTCTCGCCGAAGCTCACCACCTCGTCGAGCGGCGGCGATGTCTCCACGTGGCAGCCGATGCAGTCGACCTGCGCCAGGTACATGGGATTCGGCTGGTCCTCCACGCCGCGGCCTCCCGTGCCCATGTACATCTTCTTGATCCCGTCGTGTGACGAGGTGTGGCAGATGCGGCAGTCGTACTCCAGCGGCGCCGTGTGCGTCTTGACCTTGTGGACGATCTCTCCGTGGCACTGGTCGCACTCCACCTTGTGCTCCGTGACGTGCGTCTTGTGAAGGAACTCGTCCTCGCCGATGCGCGCGAGCCTCTCCGGCTCGCCGTGGCACGTGTAGCACATGTGCTGCGCCACGGCTCCGTCCCCCTCCACCACCTCGAGGTGGCAGCGCTGGCACTCCACGCCGCTCTTGACGAAGTCCTTGTGGTTGTACGTGATGCCGGCGAGCTCGATGTCCTCCTCGGGAGGCAGGTGGCACTTCGTGCAGAACTCCTGGCTCTTGGGCTCGATGCCCTTCACCTCTCCCATGAAGTGGCAGATGAAGCACACGCGCTCGTTCACGGCCACGTGCTCGCCCTGCACGATCTGGGAGTGGCACGTGGTGCACTTGAGCTTCTTTCCCCTGCTCAGCTTCTCGAGGTGCGGCACGTGGTCGAACTTGATGCCGCGCTTGAAGACCACCTGGCCCTTCAGCAGCCTCGTGGTGTGGCAGGCCAGGCAGTTCTCGTCGTCCACCTCGGCGTACGGCTTCGTGCTGTAGCGGCCCGTGACCCAGTCGGTCACCTGCGAGATGGCCTGGAACTTGGTCTTCCAGTACTCGCCGGGAGGGTAGTGGCAGTCCACGCAGCCCACCTCGCTGTGCGTGGACTCCTCCCACGCGGTCACGAAGGGGTTCATGATGTGGCACGAGTTGCAGAACGTGGGGCTCGTGCTGTACTCGAGGAACCCGAACCCGCCGCCCAGCACCACGGCGAGCGCCACCGCGAGGATCACGTAGAGCCTCGGCCTCACCCGCGTCTTGTCCATTCCGTTGAGCGGGACGTCGATGCCGACGAGGTCGAGCGCGCGGCGCCACCACGAGCGCTTCACTCGATCCTCGAGGACCTGCTTCTCGAGGTTCGCGCGGGCGCGCCCTGCCGAGGCGTCGAGCGTGGTCTCGTCCACGGGCTTGATCAGGCAGTCCGCGATCCCCTTGTCGAGCAGGTGCGCCACGCGGTTGCAATGAGCGCCATCCACCATCGCCACGACCGCCGTCGTCCTGTGACGGCCGGCGAATTCGATGAGGTCGTCCTCGCGCGTGAAGAACAGGTTCGGGAACTCGACGAACACCAGCTCCGGGCGAGCGGCGGCCCTGTCCTCGAGGTCCGCGTGGTTCTCGACGACATGCACCCGCCATTCGTGCTCCGTGCAGTAGGTCTCGATGAGGTCCCGTGCGGCTTCGTCCCTCTCCCAGACGAGCACGCCGATCTTCCCCTCGTCCTCCTTTGCCTTGCGCGATGTCATGCTCGATGTGCCTCCCGGATCACTGATAGACGTGCAGGCTCGACTCGGCCGTGGGCAGGACGTTCATGCCGAGGTAGGTGAACATCACGGCCGCAAATCCCACGATGGCCACGACGGCGAGCTTCCTTCCCTTCCAGCCGGACATGAATCTGAGGTGCAGGTAGGCCGCGTACACGAGCCAGGTCACGAGCGACCAGGTCTCCTTGGGATCCCAGACCCAGTAGTCGCCCCAGGCCGCCTTGGCCCAGAACGCGCCCATGAGAAGGCCCGTGGTCAGGAGCACGAACCCGAAGCGGACGGAGCTGCTCATGAACCCCTCCACGTCGATCTCCCTCGACCCCGTCAGGTCGCGCCTCCCCAGCCGGATGGGGGCGGGACGGAGGAGGTAGATCGCGGCGGCCGCGGTGCCGACGAACAGGGCCGCGTAGCCGAAGAAGTACACCACCACGTGCGGGATGAACCAGCCGCTCTGCAGGGCCGCGGGCAGGTTCACCGCCTCCTTCTCGACCTGGAGGAAGGCGTAGAGGACCGTGGCGCCCGCTCCGAGCGCCGAGGGCAGGCCCAGGATCCTGAGGCGGTAGACCCCCTCGATGACGAGGTAGACGATGGCGATGCACACGGCCAGGAGCAGGAGCGACTCGTAGAGCGTCTTGAAGGGGGGCTGCTCGATGGTCACCCACCTGTAGACGATCTGGAACAGGTTCAGGCCGAGCCCCACCGACATGAGCACCGTGGCCGGGATTTTCGCGAGCCTGAACCTGCTCGACCACAGGAGGCCGTACGCCAGAGCCGCCGACGCATAGACCGCGAGCACCACGGGGACGAGAGAAACGTCCAGTCCACTGCGCGACATCACTTGCCTCCCTCCCCGGCTCCCCCGCTGCGCCTCTTTCTCAGCCTGTTCATCACGGGCACGACGAGCATCACGTGGCCGACGGCCAGCATCATGAGTACGAGGCCGGCGTACACGCTGAAGAGTCCCGGGTCCCTGACCACCTCGAAGCCGGAGAAGGTGGGATCGCGGGGGTCGTACTCGGACTGGTAGAGGGAGAACCCTCCGAAGCTCAGCGGACTGTTGACCTCGACCTTCCTCGTGAGCACCGGCTTGCCTTCCTCGAGCACGGTGACCGTGCTCAGGAAGTCCCTGACGTCGTCCCCCTTCGGCGTCAGGGCGAGCACGCGGCCATCACCGATCTCCACGGCCTGCCCCGCTCCCATGAACCGGGGTGCTTGCTCGCCCTTGATCTCGATCTCGACCACCGGGTTGAGCGCCTCGTCCGACCTCGAGACGTGAAGGTGCGAGGCCACGGCCGACTCGTGCAAGGCCGCGACGACGAACTCCTGCCCGCCGATCGTGACGGTGCGCTCGTCCTTGAAGGAGCTCTTCCCCGCCAGGGCGGCGTCCTCGATCGTCCAGGCCTCGCCCGTCTCGCCCACGAGGAGCAGCCCCTTGCTGAACGCGGTGCCCTGACCCCGGTACTCGTACCTCATCTCGGGGCCGGGAGCCTTGTCCTTGTGCCCGAACGAGGGGAACTTTGCGAAGAGCCACCTCTGGCCTATCGAGTGCCCCCCGGAGTCGAGGATCTCCACCTCCATGGCGGGGTTGTTCGCGGCATTCGAGCGCTCCGATGGACGCTTCGTCTCGGGATCGATGACGAAGTCCCTGTACACCGAGAGCACCTTGACGAGTCCCTCGAACCCCTCGATGGAGTAGCTCTTGCCCAGCGCCACCTCGAGCCGCGCGGCGCCTGCCACGAGCACGTGCGGCGACCCACCGCCGCCGCCCGCCTCGATCTCGTCCAGGAGCTTCTCCGCCCGTGCAGCCTGCCAGAAGAAGGCGAGCACGCCTGCATCGCCCGCATCGAGTCTCCCCCCTCCAGGCTGGCCCTCGTCGAACAGCCACATCATGCCGTTGTCCGACCTGACCCTCTTCAGGCCCACCGCTGGCAGGGCGGCCTGCTGCGCCGCACCCGGATCGGCCGGCTCGACCTCGAGCTGCATCGCGTGGTCGGGCCAGTAGCCGTTCATCGCCACGCCGTAGGTGCGGAGCTCCCCGGGCGCGTTCTCTGCCAGGGGATCGATGGACCTCACGAGGTCCTCTCCATCCTCGTCGATGTCGAAGATGCGCAGCCTGAACTCCGGCTCGTAGTGCAGGAGCTCGAACTCGTCGAGCCTCACGGTGTATCCGAGTGGCACCTCGGCCATCTTCCCGTCGTCTCCCAGGACCTTGAAGCTCGAGGCCTCCTCGTTGACGTGCATCTTGAGGCGTCCCTTGACGCCCCAGACGGATCCCACTGCGGCACCCGCCAGGCACAGGAGGCATCCCAGGTGTGCGCCGATCACCCCCAGCCGCCGTGCAGTCAACTTCTTTCTCTTGAAGAGCGTCGCGGTCAGGGCGCCTGCGGCCAGTCCCACGATCGCGGAGAAGGCGAAGCTGTGGAACAGGTCGTCGACGAACAGAAAGGCGAGCACGCCCGAGAGCGAGCCGTACGTGGACGTGAAGACCGCCCCGGGCTGGTTCTGAAGAATGACGGTCCCGAGGATGGACAGGAGCGTGAGAGTGACGAGCGAGACGACTCCGAAGTCGGTCGACGCGATTGCCTTGAAGATCGATTTCCTTATGACGGCTCCCCCCGCCACGCCGGCGAACGCGAGGAGACCACAGGCCACCGAGAGCATGCGGACCCTGCCCGCGTCGTCCCCCGATGTGCCCGTCACGACGTGCTGGAGCGCGATGGCGAGCGCATAGGTGGCCGCGTGGATCCCGATGATGACGTTCACCGTGTGATATGAGGGCCGTTCTGACCCTGTTTTCATCGCGCTGCGGGTCATGCTGACCCCGGTGGCGCTGCGGATCGCTCCTCGACCGGCTCGCGAAGCCGCTTTGGCCCCTCCCGCTCCAGGCGCTGAGCCCCGCGTGCCCGTGGCGATCTCATCGTTGGCAGCGAGGAGCTTCCGGCCCATGCAGTGGGCGCAGTGTCAAGGAATCTCGACGGATTCTTGGTTTGGTTGTGTCGCGTCATCGTTGGTCCCTCGCAGCTGTGTTGTGCAAATTCCGATCCAGGATCCAGCAGGGCACTTGAGGAGATCGAGTCGTGGCGACGAGTAGGCACGCTCCTTGCGTTCCCGATCAGAGGTGGAAACGCCACGGTCGGAAGAACGTGGAGGGTCAAAAAGACCCGCATTAACAAAGGGTTGAATAACTTATCACGAGGTCGGTCTGATGTCGGAGCGGACATTGAACGTCGCGCCTGGGAGCCGGTGCTCAGGGTGCCTGTCCGCGGACAAACAAGGAGGTCATCATGCGCGCACTCAAGGCACTGGTCATGGCAGCCATCATGGCGGCCGGATTCATCACGGTCTACAGCTTCACGTCGCCGGCCTCGGCCACGGTCCAGTACAAGAAGGACACGGGCAAGGCCTGCAACTACTGCCACGACGGCAGCCCGAAGGACAAGAAGCTCACCCCCAAGGGCGAGTGCTTCAAGAAGAACAAGAGCCTGGACGGCTGCGAGTAGGCAGCGCGCCCGCTCCCCCTCCCCGTTCCCTGAACATCCAGATTCCCCCTGTCATCAACTGAGGAGAGCTGTGCCTGCGAACAGATCAAGGGCCGCATGGTCTGCCTCACGTGCCCGTTTCCGGATCCTCGCCACGGTCTCGCTCCTCGTGCTCTCGGGGTGCGGCTTGCTCAAGAGGAACGTGGCGCCTCCCGAGATCCTGTCCAAGTCGCCCCAGGCGGAGTACATCTCGTCGACCGCCTGCTACGACTGCCACGACCACGTGATCGACGCCCTGCCCGATTCGCTGCACGGTGCGGTCCCCCTCGAGGAGGAGCCTGGCAGCCGCATGTGCGAGACGTGTCACGGCCCGGGCGCCGATCACTACGAACAGTACGACCCCTCGCTGATGTTCGGCATCGAGGACTGGGCCGCGGCCGGCAACCGTGAGCGCAGCGGCGTGTGTCTCTCCTGCCACCGGGACATGGCCGCGGAGTGGATGCGCTCTCCCCACGAGGGCGACGAGGTCTCCTGCTTCAACTGCCACGATGACGCGTTCCACATCGAGGGCGCCGTGAAGGGCCCGGACGCGGAGCCGGCCACGGTGGGTGGTCCACCCGACGGAGGGAAGTTCTGCTTCCAGTGCCACGGCGAGGTGGAGCAGGAGTTCGTCCTGCAGTACCAGCATCCCGTGACGGAGGGCGGCCCCGGCTGCACATCCTGCCACGGCGTGCACGGCGAGGAGGGGAGCGTCGAGGCCTCCCTCGACGTCTCCGACGTGTGCACGAAGTGCCACGTGCAGATGGAGGGGCCCTGGATCTACGAGCACGACGCGATGTTCGAGGGCTGCACGTCCTGTCATCTGCCGCACGGCTCGCCGAACCCCAAGCTCCTCGTCCAGACGGGCAACGGGCTGTGCCTGCAGTGCCACATCGACGTCACGTTCCCGACCGGGATCAACGGGCGTGATCACTCGCTCTTCATCGGTTCGGGGGCATCGTGCCTGCAGTGCCACTTCGAGGTGCATGGATCGAATGCCTCGGAGAGCCTGGCGCCGGGGCACTGAGAGGGCGCCATGAGGAGAGCGAAAGCACGTCACATCCCGCGCCAGCTGGCCTTGCTTGCATCCCTCTTCTTCGGGGTCCTTCTCCTGCTCGGAGCGGCTCGCGCAGCCGCCCAGGAGGAAGGAGTCGAGGGTGAGGCTCCGGCAGGATCGGAGACCACGGCCGAAGAGGAGGCTCCGGCCGAGGAGAAGGAGCCTCACGACGTCGCGATCGGCGCTCTGGCGTACGGCCAGTACGTCCTCACGACGGGAGATCGACGCAAGCTGCTCGAGGACGAGGGCAACCGCATGCGCCACGGCTTCCTGCTCGATCATCTTCTCCTGAAAAGCGCGTTCGAGAACGGCCTGGTGCTGGATTTCGGGTTCGGCGTCTTCGTCCCCGACGCGCCGGAGCACACGGACGGCTGGCTGCTCGCCAGGCTGAGAAAGCCCGGCAAGTGGTCGCTGAAGGCGAGCGCGTCACGTCTGGCGAGCTACTCGGACGACTCGATCGGCTCGACTGCCAGCGCGGCGGGCTATCCGTCACTAGGGCTCGGCTGGGACGTGGCCAAGGAGCGGCTCGATGTGGGACTGGCGTTCTCGATCAAGCCTGCCGAAGGTCTGAAGCTGGGCCTGAGCGTGGACTACTCGAACATTCTCGGTCGGGAGGTCCCTCTCAAGGGCAGCGCCCTGGATCGACCCGGAGGACCGGTGTTCGAGTACCCGGCGATCTGGCACGACTCCGATCACCGCGGGGCCGTCATGCTCGACGCGGCCTACCACAAGGGTGGCTTCGGGATCTCGCTTCTCGCCGGGTACCGCTTCACGAGCATCGACGCGACGCTGAAGGCCTGGAGACCGCCGGCGTTCGACGACACGGACGGCTACGAGCGCGCCAGGGTGATCCACCACGCCTTCGCGCGGCTCGGTACCACCATCGCAGCCGCTGACTTCCTGACGATCCAGGGCGGGTACCACTTCTCCTTCTCTCACACCCAGCCCGGCACCTCGCAGGACTCCGTCCAGAGCGTGTTCGGAACGCAGAGGCGCATCGAGTACGCAAAGGGCCCGGGAATCTCCCTGCAGTCCCACACCATCCCGCTCGGCTTCCTGCTCAGGCCCGCGGCCGGGCTGGGAGTCCGGCTGCATCTCAAGGGATCGTATGCCTTCGGGGAAGGGCGGAGGACTGCGGCCGGGTACCTGGGGGACACGTCCACCCTCGTCTCCGACGTCACCCTGCGCTCCGGGATCGAGGCCAAGGAGTTCTCCGAGGGGCTCGAGGCCTCGTTCTCGAAGCTGAGCTGGCTCGATCTCAAGGTGCGGCAGAGGTTCGAGATTGAGCACAAGGATCTCTTCAAGGTGCTGTTCGACGATCTCGAGGACGGCTGGGACGAGACCCGTGCCGAGGACACGGCGCTCTTGACGATCCGCAACCGGGTGGAGGCGATCCTGAGGTTCCGTCCCGTCAAGGGGCTCATCATCGAGGCCGTCGCCTCGTACAGGCACGTCAAGCAGGACGAGATGGTCGAGGATCTCATCGACTGGATCTCGTACGGAGACGCCGTCTCGTGGAACGTGGATGCCAGGCTCGCCGTCAAGTACCGCCTGGGGCCAAAGCTCCGGCTCTGGATCTCGGGACGCTTCTTCCACGGCCTCAGGTGGAGGCCCGAGGTCACGGATGCGGGGACGGGCTACGTCTACGACACCACCGGCTGGGTCGCGTCCGGAGGCGTCCGTTCTATGCCCCTGGCATGGCTGTCGCTGCACGCGGCCTACTCCTACACGCACGGCGACTACGAGGTGGGGAGGGCCGCGCTGCTCGGAGCCTGGGGCCCGATACTCTACCAGGGCCGGATTCACACCGTCATCGCGGGGTTCAGCCTCAACCCCCTGGACTGGCTGGCGCTGGACGCGAGCTACAACCTCGCGCTCGTCGACGGCACGGCACAGTCCGTCCTGCACAGGATCAACGCCGAGGCCCGGTTCCGCCTGTGGAAGAGCCTGCACCTGGGCGTGGGATACATGGGCCGGATCCACGATGACGAGCAGTTCGGGAACGACGCCTATGGCGGGCACGCCGTGCGCGCGCTGTTCTCCGGAGCCTTCTGAGCATGGTGCTCGTCTCGCTCAGATGGGCAGCGGAGCGCATCGTCGACTTCCTGCGCTACGTGGCGGTCCGTGAGGACATCGATTCCGTGGACGCAGGCTCTGCCCCGGCGTCGCCGGGTGAGCGACGGCAGGTGTCCTCGTGGCTGCTCGCCCGCGAGGAGCTCGGTGAGGAACGAGCAGGGCCACACCGAGGCGGCTCCTTCCTGGGCTGGCTGATCGCGCGCGAGGCGCTGGAGGGCGAAGACGGCCCTTCCGGGGGCGGGGAAAAGGCGAGCGACGAGGAGGCTCCCGATGGGTGAAACGGTGAAGAAGGAGCGGCACACGAAGCACGTCTACCGCGTCCTGATCATTCTCGGCCTGATGACCATCGTCGTTTTTGCGGTGCGCTACGTCCTCATCCCGGAGGGATGGGGCGAGTACGGGAACTTCAGGACGGGAGCCGTGGCCGACATGCTCGAGATCGAGCCGGTGCACGGCCGGTGGGACGGGTGCAAGAAGTGTCACCCCGACCAGTGGGAGGCGGTGAGGACCGCCGACCATGCCACCCTGTCCTGCGAGAGCTGCCACGAGCCGCTCAGCTTCCACGTCGAGAACGGGAGGCGCAAGACGCCGATGCCGACGGACAGGTCGTACAAGCTGTGCGCCCGATGCCACCGGCGGATCCAGGGAAGACCCGAGGGCTTCCCGCAGGTCAAGATCGACGATCACCTCGAGGAAATGGGCGGGGAATTCGGTCCGGAGGTCTGTCTGGACTGCCACGCCTCGCATGCCCCGCTCGAGGGGCTGAGGTAGAAGGGAGAGGTTCCCCGTGAAGAAGGAGATGTCGAGGAGGACGTTCCTCGTGAGTGCTCTGCAGGGGGCCGGCGCCGGGGCCGCCCTCGTCATCGCGGTTCCCGTCGACTCCCTGCTCGCGGACAAGGGCAGGGTGGTCGAGAGGTACGACTGGAACGACCATTCGTATCTTTTCCTCGTGGACATCTCTCGGTGCATCGGGTGCGGGATGTGCGTGAAGGCGTGCAAGAAGGAGAACGGGGTGCCCGCAGCCTTCTACCGCACCTGGGTCGAGCGCTACACCGTCTACGACGAGGAGACGACACACATCGAGTCGCCAGAGGGAGCCATGAACGGCTTCGGTCCCTCCAACCCCGCCACCGGTGCCAGCAAGTCGTTCTTCGTGCCCAAGCTCTGCAACCACTGCAAGTACACTCCGTGCACGCAGGTCTGCCCGGTCGGAGCATCGTACACGACCCGTGACGGAGTCGTGATGGTCGACCGCAAGCGCTGCATCGGGTGCGGCTACTGCGTCCAGGCGTGCCCCTACGGATCGCGCTACATCGACCCCGAGTCTCACACCGCGGACAAGTGCACGTGGTGCTACCACAGGATCACGCGCGGGATGAACCCGGCCTGCGTCCAGGCCTGCCCCAAGGGAGCCCGCCTGTTCGGCGACCGCATGCGAGAGAACGATCCCGTCTTCGAGATGGTCGAGACCAGGCCCGTGCGCATCCTGCAGCCAGAGCTCCTCACAAAGCCCCAGTGCTACTACCTGGGCGCCGACAAGGAGGTGCGCTGATGCCTGATATGACGGGCTACGCGTTTCCCAACGACATCCACATCGGTTGGACCCTGATGGTCGTCCTCTACCCCTACCTGACGGGCCTCGTGGCCGGCGCCTTCATCTGCTCCTCGCTCTACCACGTCTTCGGCAGGAAGGAGCTCGCCCCCATCGCCCGCATCTCGCTCGTCGTGTCGGCCTGCTTCCTGGCCGTGGCGCCGCTGCCGCTGCTCATCCACCTGGGACATCCGGAGAGGGCGTTCAACGTGCTCATCACGCCCAACTTCGAGTCGGCGATGGCGGGGTTCGGGATCGTGTTCGGTCTCTACCTCGTGCTCGTCATGCTCGAGATCTACTTCGTGTTCCGAAAGGACATCATCCTGAGGGCGCGGAGATCGCGCGGGCCGCTCAGGTGGATCCTCGCCGCCGTGGCGCTGTTCACGTACGACATCTCCGAGGAGGCGCTGGCCGTCGACGAGAAGATCGTGCGCGTGCTCGCGGGGGTCGGCATCCCGGCCGCCTGCCTGTTGCACGGCTACGTGGGCTTCATCTTCGGCGCGCTGAAGTCGAATCCCTGGTGGTCCACGCCGCTCATGCCGATCATCTTCCTGTTCTCCGCCGTGGTCTCGGGCATCGCCCTGCTCATCGTGCTGTACCAGATCGCGATGAGGTTCAGGGGGACGCCCATCGATCAGAACTGCCTCAGGTCCATGGCCGGGTGGCTCTGGCTGTTCCTGATCGTGACCTTCTCGCTCGAGATGCTCGAGGTCATCACGCTCGCGTACGAGCGGAGCGAGGAGTGGGAGGTGATCGGCTACCTGCTCAGCCACCAGCTGTCCTTCAGCTTCATCTCGGTCCAGGTCGTGGCCGGCTCGCTCATCCCCCTCATCCTCCTGATGGTGGTCGTGCTCATGAGCGGCCACATGAAGGCCCCCCTGCTCAACATGCTCACGTTCGTGGCCTCCGGGCTGCTGCTCATGCAGGTCTTCTCCATGCGCTGGAACGTGGTCATCGGCGGCCAGATGTTCTCCAAGAGCCTCAGGGGATTCCGCCTGGACTACGTGCCCGAGTTCTTCGAGAAGGAGGGCACGGCCGTGGCCATCGTCATCTGCATCGTCCCCTTCCTGCTCCTGCTCGTGGCCGACAGGCTCCTGCCCCTGTGGAGCCAGGCGGACGCGAAGGCGCACCAGGACGAGTCATCGTGACGGCCGAGCTTGCCAGCCTCATCGAGGAGCGCACGGGCCGGAAGCCGCCGTCCGACCCGCTCGTCCTGACCGACACGACGGAGTTCTTCCGGATCGAGAGGGACCACGTGCTCCTGATCGACGGTCGTCACTACCTCGTCCTGGGCAATGCCTGGGAGTACCGCTTCGGCATCGACGAGGAGCAGAAGCCCTGGGTGAAGGTGGCCGTGGAGCTGGAGACCGGTGCTGCCAAGATCCTCAAGCTCGTGTTCCACGAGGAGTTCACGAGCCGGTTCGGAGCCTTCAGCTTCCGGTGCGTGCGCAGCGAGGAGAAGGAGGGTCGGGTCCTCGAGCTCGTGCGCGGCAACGCCGATTTCATGCAGGGCGTGACGGCCAGGGACGAGAAGGGCAACCTCGTGCGCATCATCGACAGGATCCAGGGCAGGAGCTTCTACGCCCACGTGCAGTCCCTGGACATGGACCACGAGAGGTACTTCCACGAGGTCATGCCCCCCCTGCTCGGGAAGGTGCGCACGGCCGTCGAGGCCATCTGCCTGATCCACGACGCGGGCACATGCCACGGCGACATCCGCAACGACCACATCTTCATCGAGCAGTCCACCGGCCGCTTCAGGTGGATCGACTTCGATCTGACGCAGGAATTCAGCGACTTCGACGTGTGGAGCCTCGGCAACATCCTGTGCTTCACGGTGGCGGGCCAGATCCTCACCTTCGAGGATGCCTCGAGGATCGCCGGATCGCCTGCCGCGCTCGAGCGGGACGACGCGGCGGTCCTGTTCGGCTACCGCGTCATGAACCTGCGCAAGCTCTTTCCCTACATTCCTCGATGTCTCAACGACGTCCTGATGCGCTTCTCGGTCGGGGCGACCGAGCCCTACGGGAGCGTCGCGGAGATCGTGCACGACCTGGACGCCTGCCTGTCCGAGCTCGGGCAGGAGCCTCGATCCCTGCACGGCAGCGGAGGTGACCATTGACCGACAAGAGACGCGTGCTCGTGGTCGACGACGAGGAGGTCGTCCTGGCGAGCGTGGAGAAGCTACTGAGCAAGGACGACATGGTGGTGGACAAGGTCGGTGATGCCGAGACGGCGCTGCAGAGGCTGCGCGAGAGCAGCTTCGACGTCGTCATCACCGACCTGATGATGCCCAAGGTCGACGGCCTCGAGCTCCTGAGACGGATTCGCAGCGATGGCCACAGCGTCCCCACGATCCTCATCACGGGTTACGCCACGATCCGCATCGCCATGGACGCCCTGAAGGCCGGCGCCGTGGAGTACCTGCCCAAGCCGTTCACCCGCTCGGAGCTTCGCGGGGCCATCGCCAGGGCGCTGCGGCGCAGCGCCCTCTCGTCCGATGTGGACGGTGCCTCGGCGCTCAGGCCCTCGCACGGTCCCGTCGACGGGGTGGAGGGGGAGGGGAGCACCGTCTACCGCCTTCCCGAGCACACGTGGCTCAGGATCGAGGGAAAGGGGATCGTCGTCGTGGGGATGGATTGCCTGTTCGCCCAGATGATCGGGAGGCTCCTCAGCATCGACATGCCTTCCATCGACGAGTTCATCGAGCAGGGCCGGGCATGCTTCATGGCCGTCGACCGGGAGGGTATCTCCCACTTCCTCTGCTCACCGGTGAGCGGGAAGGTGATCTCGGTCAACCCGGGGGTCAACGCCGAGCCGAACCTCGTCCACGAGAAGCCGGAGAGCGAGGGCTGGCTGATCGAGGTCAGGCCCGCGGATCTCGGGCGGGAGCTGAAGAACCTCGTTCCCGACAGTGAATGATTCGCAATGACGGGTGCATGAAAGGAGGACATCGTGACTCACGTGTCTCGCATGATGATCATGGCGGCCCTCTCGGCAGGGCTCGTCTGCTGGGCCGGGTGCAAGAGGCCGTCGAGCGGCGAGGAGATCCCCTGGCCCGAGGCCGGCGAGCCCGACGAGCATCCCGTCGGCGTTCCCGGACAGGACGAGCCGGGGGCCACGGAGGAGTCCGCCGAGTCCGGGCCCGAGGCGGCCGGCGAGCAGCCCGCGTCCGGGGAAGGTGGAGGTGACGAGGGAGCCGGGGCCGATGCCGGTGCGGCCGGGGCCGGCGGAGAGGAACCCGAAGACGGAGAGGAACCGGAAGGCGGAGAGGAGGGTGCAGGAGAGGAACCGGGAGGCAAGGTGGACAAGGGCCCGGGCCGCGTCGTGCTCGCGCCGCCCTCGGGCAAGATGGGAGCCGTGAGCTTCAAGCACAAGGCGCACCAGGAGATGTTCGGGTGCAAGAAGTGCCATCACGAGATGGAGCCCAAGAGCACACCTCTGGCCTGCACCACGTGCCACGGTGCCGACCCCGACGCGCCCGACGTGAAGAAGGCCTTCCACAACAGGTGCAAGGCCTGTCACAACGCCATGGGCGCCGGACCCACCAAGTGCAACGGATGCCACAAGTGATGCAGGAGTGTGACATGAAGATTCGAGGAGCATGGTTCTTCGCGTTGCCTTTCCTGCTGGCGGTCGCGTGCGGCCAGCGCGGTGGAGGCCAGGGTCCCGAGCAGCCCGCCGAGCCGGAGACGCCCGCCGAGCCGGAGACGCCCGCCGAGCCGGAGACGCCCGCCAAGCTGGAGACGCCCGCCAAGCCGGAGACGCCCGCCGAGCCGGAGGCCCCGGCGGTCCAGGACAAGGGTCCGGAGACCATCACGCTCGGCGAGAAGGCCAAGCTCGGCAAGGTCGTGTTCAGCCACGACATGCACCAGGTCTTCAACGACTGCACCACCTGCCATCACAAGGCCGAGGAGGGGGCGACGCCCCAGGCGTGCCACGCGTGCCACGGTCAGGTGAAGGAGGCGCCGATGCCCAAGCTCGCGTTCCATGGCAAGTGCCAGGGCTGTCACAAGAAGGACGGAGGCGGCCCGGTCAAGTGCATCGGGTGCCACAAGAAGTAGGTTCTTCGCTCAGGGAAGGTGCACGCGGAAGCTCGAGTCGTGGCAGGAGTTGCAGCCGCTCGAGGCGGACGAGAGCATCTCCGCGCTGTCGGGGCACAGGCTCGCGGCCACCGACAGAGGCAGCTCCACGGCCTCGTTCGTGTAGAAGTTGCCGTTCGGGTGGGTGACGAGCCTGAGGGTGGCGCCGGCCGCGTCGTTCACGATGATGGTCGCCCCGCTCACCGGTGACGAGCCGGAGGCGTCCGAGTAGAGCGTTCCGGCCACGGTCCAGCGCGTCGGTCCGGACATCGAGGCGTGGCAGGCCATGCAGTCCTCTCCGGCTTGATGACCTTCCGATCCCGTGGGCGTGTTCTCCGGCTCGCAGTCCGGCTCGCCGTCCCCGGGGGTCGGGTCGGACGCCTCGTCCGGGGCCGCATCCAGCGCCGGCTCGGATGCCGCGTCCCTCAGGTCGATGTCGCCCGTTCCCTGACACCCTGCGGCGAGGAGCACCACGGCCGCCGCGATCGGGCATGCGCGGGATCGTGTGAGCGTCATGATCTTCACTCCCGGTCCCCTATGGCAGGTGGACCCTGAAGGTGGAGTTGTGGCAGGAGTTGCAGCTTCCATTGCTCACGGTCGAGCTCATCTCGGCGTGATCGGGGCACTTGCTCGCCGCCACGGTGACGGGGAACGTCACGGCTGCGTTCGTGTAGAAGTTGCCGTTGGGATGGGTCACGAGGAGGTGCTCCGTGCCGCCGGCCTCGGTCGCGATGATCGTGGCCCCGCCGACGGGTGCGCTGCCCGAGGCGTCGTCGTAGAGCGTCCCCGCGATGGTCCATTGCAGGCTGCCTCCCATCGAGGCGTGACAGCTCAGGCAGTCCTGGCCGGCCCTGTGGCCGTCGTCGCCCGTCGCCGTGGCCTCCGGCAGGCAGGCGGACTCCTCCACGATGTCGCTCGAGTCGTCGGTGGGGTCTTCCACGGGTTCGTCCACGGGCTCGTCCACGGGCTCGGCCGTCACGTCGTCCGCGGGATCCTCTGCCGGGTCCTCGGCTCCGTCCGCGGTCGCCTCCGTCGACGGATCCGCGACCGTGTCTTCTTCCGCGTCCTCGTTGCCTCCGCCACCACCACCGCCGCACCCGGCGACCAGCACGGCCGCGAGCAACACGATTGGACAGCCCGATGCGCTTGTGAATCTCATCATCACACTCACCTCCTTGTGATCGAGGGATATCTCGTCTCGATATCCTCAATGATGGTGATGCAGGTTTCGTACCAGCGAGCTTCCTGACGCCTGCTCGATATCCGCCCAAGCGCACGGGTGATGAGCGGAAGTTCCGGTGGCTAGTGAGCCCCGGAGACGTTTCGAGGTCGGACCGTCGGTCGTTGTGACCCTTTTTGCTCCCCCGATCGAGGCCCACCGGTGCTTCCTGATACCTTCCTGGCGCCCGGCGGGGCCATCATGGCCCGATCGGCGCCCAGGGGAGGGAGATCAGCGCCGTGCGACCGGCATGATGGCCGGGTGGAAGCTGGCTCAGGCGGTGGATTCCAGCTCGTCGGGCGCGTTCGCGCCGTTCGAGTTCTCGAACATGCCGTACTCCTTGAGCTTCCGGTACAGCGTCTTCTTGCCGATGCCGAGGTGACGTGCGCTGCGAGCCTTGTTCCCGTTGTTCATGCGCAGGGTGGCGAGGATGAGCTGCTTCTCGGCGTCCTTGATGGTCGCCCCGACCTTGAGGTTGACGAGAGGCTCGTCGCGCAGCTCCAGGATGGCGGGTGGAAGGTCGTCGACGGTGATGATGGGCTCGCGCGCCATCACGACGAGGCTCTCGACCATGTTCCTGAGCTCGCGCACGTTCCCGGGCCACGCGTACTGGACCATCCTCTGCAGCGCGGGCTGGGAGACGCCCCGCACCGACTTTCCGTGATCGTCGTTGAACGTCCCGATGAAGTGATCCACCAGCAGGGGGATGTCCTCGGTCCTTTCCCGGAGCGGCGGGATCTCGATCGTCACGACCTTGATGCGGTAGTACAGCTCCTCGCGGAAGGTCCCCTCGCTCACGTTCCCCTCGAGGTTCCTGTTCGTGGCGGCGACGAGCCGGATGTCCACCGGGATGGTGGCGTTGCCTCCCACGCGCTCGATCTCGCGCTCCTGCAGCACGCGCAGCAGCTTGAGCTGGGTGGCGAGGTTCAGGTCCCCGATCTCGTCGAGAAACAGGGTCCCCTTGTGGGCCATCTCCATGCGGCCCTTGCGTCCCTTGTACGCCCCCGTGAAGGCGCCCTTCTCATGTCCGAACAGCTCGCTCTCGATGAGACCCTCCGCGAAGGCCACGCAGTTGACCTTGACGAACGGGTTGTCGGACCGGGCGCTGTGGTAGTGAAGGGCCGCGGCGATGAGCTCCTTGCCCGTGCCGCTCTCCCCTCGGATGAGCACCGTGGCGTTCGTCCGGGCGATCTGCTCGATCTCCCTGAAGACCTGCTGGATGCCGCGGGACCGGCCGATGATGTTGCCGAAGGAGTACTTCTCGCTGAGCTGGCGGCGCAGGTTCACGTTCTCGTTCAAGAGCTTCTGCGTCTTGATGGCCTTCTCGATCAGCAGCTCGAGCTTGTCGATGTTGACCGGCTTGGGAAGGTAGTCGAAGGCCCCCTTCCTCATCGCCTCGACGGCGGACTCGATCGTGCCGAATCCCGTCACCAGGATGACGGGAACGTCCGCGTAGTGGGCGATCACGTGATCGAGCAGGTCAATGCCGCTCACGGCTCCCATCTTGATGTCCGAGACGATGACGTCCACTGCCTCGTTGTCGAGGCGCGCGATGGCGTCGACCCCGTCCTGGGCCTTGATCACGTGGAATCCTGACTCCCCGAGCACGGCGCCCAGGTTGTCCGTGGTGGCCCTGTCGTCATCCACGATGAGAATCGTCGCTCGCATCCTGCTCGTCCTTCTTCCTGGATATGGGAAGCCTGATCCTGAAGGTCGTTCCATGTCCCTGCTCCGAGGTGCAGTCAATGGTTCCGCCGTTTTCCTCCACGATCCGGGCGCTTATGGCCAGCCCCAGCCCCGTGCCGTCGTCACGGGTCGTGAAGAATGGCTTGAACACTTCACCCAGGCATTCCTTTGCAATTCCCACGCCTGTATCGCGAACCTTCACCCAAACGCCGTCGATTTTCTCGCTCGTCTCGACAAAAATGTCGCCGCCCTTCGGCATGGCCTGCATGGCGTTGACCAGGATGTTGAGCAGGACCTGCGTGATCTGCTCCTCGTCCACCTCCGCGACGGCCTCGCCGGCCCTGCCATCGAAGTGCAGCACCACCCCCTGCCTCGAGGCCTCGACCGAGAAGAACCTCAGCAACCGCTCGAGCAGCGCGTTGATGTCCGTGCGGGTCACCTGCCTTCTCGGCACCCTCGAGAACTTCAGGTACTCCTCGATGTAGTTGTTGATGCGCTGGATCTCGTACTCCTGGGACTCCACGATCCTCTTGATCTTCGGGGTGCTCACTCCCCGCTTGTCCCCGAGGCTACGCAGCAGCCTCTGCGACGTGATGGCCAGCGAGTTGAGAGGGGTCCGCACCTCGTGCGCCACCATCGACGCCAGCTCGCCCACGATCGCGAGCCTCTGGTGCGTGTCGTGCCGGCGCTGGATCCGGCGCATCTCGGCGTAGAGCTCCTCGAGCTGCCCCGTGCGCTCCTCGACCTTGCCCTCCAGCCCGGCGTTGAGCGTGCGGATGGTCTCCTGGTTCTCCTGCAGCGCCCTGATGAAGCGCCTGTTCTCGCGGTCCAGGTAGTAGGAGACGAACATGAACAGGCCGATGAGGAACGCCGACGTGAGCACCGCGATGACGAGCGCGCGCCTGTTCTCCCCCACGACCGTCGAGTAGGGCGCCGAGACGGCCAGCGACCAGCCCCGGCCGCCGATCTCGAGGGGCGAGAACGCCACGAGCTTGCTCTCCGCCCCCTTCACCACGAGCCTCTCGACGCCGGCGCGGCCCCGGATCATCTCGCGTGCGATCGAGAAGTCCGTGTGGCACTGCACGCAGCTTCCGTCGTTGTCCTTGATGGATCGCATGTGCATCTCGGGGTGGTCGGGATGGAAGAGCAGCGTGCCCTTCTCGTCGAGGACCCAGCCCAGCGTGAACCGTGTGATCGCGGTCTCCTTGTTGATCACCGCCCCGAGCCTGTCCCACGACACGACGAGGGCGATCTGCCCCTCCCCGGCGCATCTCGGCAGCGTCTTCGAGAGCACCATCGTGTGCCCCGTCATGCCGACCGCCGTCGAGTCCAGGGCCGTGGTGAGGCAGATCGAGCCGTCGTCCGGCACCTCGCATCCCTCGAGCGCCCGCGCGTGGATCGGTCCGACCACGGCCGGCTCGAACGCCACGGTGGAGATCACCCGTCCCGTCGCATCCACGCGGATGATGTCGATCACGCCGAGCTCCCCGAGCTCCTCGAACGCCTGCTCGTCGCTCCTGACCTCCTCGCCCGCGGCCACCGCCTCGTCGCAGAACGCACGGGACTGGCTCAGGAGCGTGTTCTCGAAGTGATGCACGATCTCCTCGACCCGTCGCGCACCCAGCTTGGCCACGGTGAGCTGGCCGAGGGTGAACTGCCGCGTGGCCACGTTCTCCGTCATGATCCAGAAGAACAGGGCCAGGCCGCTGAGCACCGTGGTCATCAGGATCACGACCCCCCGCACCGTGACCCGCAGGCCGGCCACCTTGCCCGCCGAGATGGCCCTCGGCGTGTCATCCGTCGCAGGGGACTCTTGCTCGCTCTTTCCGTTTCCGGCCATGCTTCCCGACAGGAGTAGTTTACCTGTTTAGTATACTTAATGCAGTCCTTCACCGACGGGAAGGGTCTGGCAGGGGGGGAGAGATACGTTCTCAAGAAAATCGGGATGTTAGAAGGTGTGAAACAGGTTATTCCACTCCATCCGGATGATCCAGACGACCAGGGCGATGCCGATGATCAACGCGCCCGCGCCGAAGAGCGTGCCGCACACGCGCAGCCAGAGCGGCGGCCGGGTGGTCCTGAGCTCCTCCAGCTTCCCCTCCTCCACCAGCCGGGCGTACTGTTCCGGCCTCTCGTGCTCGAGCTCGTGCCTGTTGATCCGGCCCGTGAAGATCACCCTGTCCATCGGGAACTTGTCGGGCTTGAGGTGGGTGTTGAAGAAGTGGATCGAGAAGATGAAGGCCGTGGCCAGCAGGGCCTCGTGCGAGTGCACCTCCATGGCCACGTTGATCGCCCAGCCGGGCAGACCGAGCGTGGCCGTGAAGAACTCCTTGAACCAGATGCACAGGCCGGAGAAGCCGATGAGCGTCACGCCCCAGAACACGGCCATGTAGTCGAACTTCTCGAAGTACGTCCAGCGGTCCCAGCGGGGCCGCGGGCCCAGCCAGAAGAACCACCGGAAGGATGCCGCCATGTCCCGGAGGTCCTTCCAGCGCGGCAGCATGGACTCCGGTCCGAACGCTCGTGCCAGCCACACCTTCCAGCCCGAGCCGTTCCCGTTGATGCGATCCTTGAGCCAGATCGCGGCGCCGAGCGGGACGTAGAACGCGGCCACGGGAAGAGCCCAGAAGATCCACATGATGTACCAGCCGGCGTCCCGCGCCTCAGGCGGCTGGCTCATGTCCACGGGGCACCTGGCGCAGCGGGACATGATCCGGTCGTGGTACCTGCGGATCGCCCCGACGAAGAGGATGAGCAGGTGCGCACCCAGGTAGCCGAAGGTGATGATGGCGAAGATCCGGTGCAGGACCCGGGCGACCTGCCCCCCGTTGCCCTGGAAGATCGAGTCCAGCGCGCTGAAGATGACCGCGGACCACTCGTGATGGGGGTACTTGATGGGCAGGCCCGTGAGCGCCAGGCCGAGGAAGCTCACGATCACGAACAGGTGCAGGATGCGGTGCGCCGCGTCGAGCCTCCTGAAGTACTCCGTCTTCTTCTCCAGGGGCACCTTGCGGCGCTGCCTGATCCTCTCCACCGTCCCACGCACGAGCCACAGGATCGTGTGCAGCCAGAAGAACGCGAACACCGAGATGAGCAGCATCTCCATGATCAAGCGCACCACGCGCAGCACCTTCAGGCCCCTGGCCTTCTCCTTCTCGAGCGCGCCCGAACCCATGAGCTCCTCCGCGCTCAGGCCCTCGCTCAGCGACAGGTGCGTGATGTAGCTGACCATCTCCATCGTGGCCTTCTTGTGGCACTTCTTGCACCTTTCCAGGATCACCTCGGGCGTGAACTCCGACTCGGGTCCGTCCACCCTCAGGTTGACGTGGTTGCCGTGGCAGTCGTAGCACTTGGCCACATCCTGCGAGCCGAGCAGCGCGTACTTGCCGTGGTTCGAGCGCCTGTACGTGGCCATGGCGAACTCGTGGCACTTGCCGCACTGCAGGATCGCGTCCTTGAAGAACGAGTCGTCGCTGGTGCGCTTGATGGCGTGCGAGATGTGGCAGTTCGTGCATACCGGGCCGAGGAAAGTGAACGACTTCTGCTCCCCTGGTCCGAGCTCGAGGTATGCCGCCTTCTCCTCCAGGTACACCTTGCCGTGGATCCCGAGCTCGAACCGGTCGTGGATTCCCACGTGGCAGTTCGCGTTGCCGCACGTGTCCGCCACGGCTTCGTGGTGCAGGCTCGAGCGGGGATCCGAGAGCGGGAAGATGAAGTGCGAGCCGTGGCAGTCCACGCACCCCGCCGAGAAGTAGAGGCCCGAGTCGTACACCCCCTTGCCGTGGATGGAGTGCTTGTAGGACTCGACCGGCTGGAACGTGTCGCCGGTCTCCTCGACGTGCACGGTCTCGGTGTGGCAGCCGGCGCACACGTCGGCGATGTTGCGCTTGTTCATCACCGAGTCGTGCGCCCGGATGTCCTTGTTGTCGTGGTAGTCCAGGTGGCAGTCCTGGCACCGGACCTGACGCTCCTCGCCCGTCTCCCGGTCGATGACGGTCTTGTGGATGGACCGGCCCAGCATCTGCACCTCTGCCGGGTGGCACTTGCTGCACAGGGCCTGGACCTCGTCGTAGCCGCCCATGTCCTGCACGGGCTGGATGGAGTGGGACGTGTGGCACGAGGTGCAGACGGGCGGGCGGGACGCGTAGTCCGTGTCCTCGAGGAACGCCGCGTACTGCTCGTCCGTCATGGTCTCGATGCTCTCGGACTCCTCCTCGAGCTTCTGTCCGTGCACGCCGTGCCCGAACTTCTCGAGCATCCCCTGGTGACACTTGCCGCACGTCACGATGATGTTCGCGCGGCTGAGCGTGCCGTGCGGATCGGCGATCCTCCTGAACCCGTGGTGCCCGTGGCAGTCCGTGCACGAGGCCACGTGAGGCACCTTGCCGAGCTTGGAGCCGTGGACCGAGCTCAGGTACGAGGGCACCGGTACGAACGTGTCGCCCGTGATCGGGTTGTGCGCCGGCTTGCCGGGATCGGCGTGGCACGAGGCGCAGATCTCGTGGATCCTCGATCGGTGCAGCGACGAGTCGGGATCGCTGGAAGGCAGGATCGCATGCACGTCCGCGTGGCAGTCCGTGCAGTCGGCGCTGTGGGCCTTGCCGTCGGGGCCGGGCTTCCAGTGCTCCGAGCCCTCCAGCATCGAGGCGGCCTCGTCGTGGCACGTCTGGCAGTCGACCTTGCGCGGCGCGTTGTGGACGTCCTCGTGGCACATGAGGCACGAGGCCACCGTGGCAGACCCGTCCTTGCCGATCTCGATGTGGACGTTCGCTGTTCCTCCCTCCGGGACGTCGTGGCAGTCGCTGCACGAGGGACGGTCGAGCGTCACCGACTCCTTGACGTGATCCGAGGCCACCTCGTGGTGGCAGTCCGTGCATCCCATGGCGCCGTGGGCGTTCTGCGCGTGCTGCTGCGGGATCACGGGCTTGCCCGAGTGGCACTTCAGGCACGAGGTCTCGTCGAGCGCCGCCGCCGCGGACACTGCGACGGCGTCGTCGGGGATCGAGGCGCGTGCGACGAGGGCTGCGGCCGCAACGGCGCACAGGATCGGGAGGAGGGACAGGAGGACCCTGCTTTTCATCGTGTCGGTCGCCTTGGTTCGAGTGTGCTGTGGTGCCAACGTGCCATTCAAGTTCCGTGCCAGGGCGAATCGAGCGCGCCCGGTTGACCGATTTTGTGTACGACACCTCGGAAGTGCCCGATCTCCTGGTTTTTGGAGGGATATCGAGTTCGTGGTGGCGGACCGGGCCGTGAACGGGTCATCGCGATCCTGAATGGACGGATGGGCTCATCTTAACCCTAAATGCAATTCATGTGCGGGGCTGTGGTGTCACATGGGCACTCATGGAGCGACTGCCTTTCGGGCGGTGGGCCTCATTGCCACTGATCTCGCGGTCGAGGATGCCGGCATCTCGTGAATGGCCGAGCTTCTGACGCTCGTCCCGGGTCGGTGCGATCCCGTCGCAACCGTTCCTGCGCGGATGGGTGTCGTATCGCACCGATATGTCTCGACCGGTTCGGGATCGCAGGTCAGAAGGAACCTTGTCTGCGCTTCACGTGCGAGCCGCGCTTCCGGCCGCGACGTGACGGGATGCGATTTGCATCAACGTATTCGGGGTGTTGCCCCGAGACGATCGTTGCGGTGCCGAACCTGGCAAATTCCTTGCATTGGGAACAAGCGCGATAGCTCAAATCCTAACATTTCCGATTGTTGGGGGGGACCGGGCCAACCGCTCGGTCAGGTGAAGGATGATGGGGGATCTGGCCACGGGAGAGCAGGGCGATGAGGCTCTCCCCTGGCCAAATCTTCCATCCATTTTCAGAGAAACCATATAGGGAGGGAGAATCATGACATCGAAAGCATTCAGACCGCCGTTGCTATTCGTCTTGCTGGCAATCGTGCTTGCCGTGCATGGTTGCGGCGGCGGGAAGAACGGGTCCGACGGCACCGACGGCACCTCGTGTACCGTCACGGACAATGGTGATGGAACACACACCATCGACTGCGATGACGGGACGAGCGTGACCTTCAGCGAGGGCACGGATGGGACCTCGTGCACCGCCGTCGACAACGGGGATGGCACCTATACCATCACCTGCGACGATGGAACAGAGGTCACGGTGGGTGACGGAACGTCCTGCTCTGTGACAGACAATGGAGACG
>JAFDER010000403.1 GCA_019310245.1 Deltaproteobacteria bacterium | reverse complement strand
GCCTCGTCGTCGAGCTTGTCGGCGGGCTCCGCCGTGAGCAGGCGCACGAGGGCCATCAGCCGGGCCACCTCGTCGGGCGCAACGTCGGCGTGCAGCTCGACCCTGCCGTCGTCGGCGCGCTTCCACCTGGCGAGATCGATGAGGTCCACGGCGCCAATGAGCTTGAGGAGGATGTTCGTGCGCAGGGGCTCGATCGCCTTGAGCCACTGGGTGAAGAACATGTCCACCTCGTCCTCGGTGCTGAAATCAGCACTGCCCTCGATCTCGATCTCGCCGTCCTCGCCGAAGCGGCCCATGAGCATGACCTCGCCCGGAGCCGGGAAGGAGGACCCGTCCACCACCTCCTTGAAGGCGTCGGCGAACATGACAGCACCGAGCACCACGGCGACGGGCATGGGCTCGACCCCCTCGGCCGGGTTGCCGTGGATGTCGACGATGCCCGCCTGGATCATCGGTGCCACGAGGCCGAACCTCATGTGCCTCTCCAGGTCGCCCATGAGCCTCGCGCTCGCGCCCGGGCCGAACGACTCGCTTCCCATGTACGTGGTGAGGCGGTCGCGCTTCGAGGCGTGGAGCACGGCCACGAATCCCGGACGCGGCAGGAAGTAGATCCAGGGCAGCTTGTCGAAGCTCTCCTTGTCGGGCTGGACGACGCTCCGGCCGTCCACCTCGTACCAGTTGGACTCGAGCTTCAGGCTCTCGAACTGCTTGTCGATCGCGTCGTGGACCTTCTCGTCGTCGAGGCTGTGGCGCAGGATGACGAACGTCTCCCGCACGTCGAGGGGATCGTTCGAGGCGATGAGCACGGCGTCGATGTCGTCGAAGAAGGACAGCTCCGATCCCCCCGCGATCTGGCGGAAGTACCCGAGCGACTTGAGCGTCTTCTCAAGCTCCTCGCGGTCCGGACGCGCGCGAAGCAACTCGAGGGAGATGAGAGCGGCCATGAGACTGTCGGGGGGCATCCAGTCGAGGAGCTCGGGGAGACGGGCATCGAAGTCGGCGAAGTCGACGCCCGAGGCGATGTCGTCGGGCACGGCGTCGTTGCCCGAGGCCAGATCCTCGTAGGGGTTCCTCTCGATGAACGCGAGGATCTTCTCGTCGATGGCGCTCGTCTTGGCCTTGATCTTGGGAGGCTTCTGCGGCGTCTCCTCCTCGGCGTCGGCAAAGAGAGACTCCCACTTCTTCTTGTCCGGGCCGAAGCTCTCGATCTGCTCCTTGATCGCTTCCTCGTCCCGCTCGTCGTCCTCGATGTCGATGTCGTACTCGTCGAGGTTCACGAAGTCTTCGTCTTCGTCTTCGTCGTCCTCGTCGAGATCATCGTCGATGATGTCCTCGTCGTCCCAGTCCTCGTCATCCTCGTCGTCCGTCCACTTCTTCTTCGTGAACCAGTTCGAGTCCCAGTCGTCGTCCTCGTCGTCCTCGTCGTCGAAGGCGCCGGGCAGCGGGAACCCCCAGCGGTCGAACTTCTCGGGGTCGGACGTGTCCACGGCGTCCTCGTCCCAGTCCTCGTCCTCCTCCTCGTCCTCGTCGTCGAGGTCCCAGTCATCGTCATCGTCGTCGTCGTCGTCGTCGTCCCAGCCGGAGTCCAGGCCGTCGCCCAGCGCCAGGCCCCCCTCGAGCATGAACACCCTGTCCTGCACGGGCTCGGGCGTGAAGAGCATGACGAGGAAGATGAACGGAGCCAGGGCGAGGTGGATGGCCAGGCTGGCCGCCAGCGGCACCACGGGCCGGGGCAGCACGCGGTCGAGTTCGGTGGAGAACGCCCTCACGAACGCGACCACCCTGGCAATCGGCTCCTTCACAGTGTAGTCTTCACCTCCGGGGCCTTTCGATCGACCCAGCCCCTCGTAAAAACAGGCGGTTAGTGATCCTATTCCGCGTGATCATCAACATTTACTATGGAGACTCGTTCCAGCACAAGAATAATGGGTCAAAAATGCACGTGGAGCAGATCTTCGAGCACACAGATCCGTTAATCAAGGGAACGCCAAGGAGGATCGTCATGCAGCGCAAGATACTGAATGCACTCGTCCTGTCCCTGATCGTGGCCTGCGGGCCGGCTGGACAGGGAGACATCGAGGGGCCCGAGGGCGAGGGAGACGAGGATCTTGTCGAGGCCGCGGAGCCCTGGGAGGGCGAGCCTCTCGAGCCCGTGCTCATCGGCGAGCTGCCCGACAAGAATGACGACCCGATCCGCGAGCCCGGCAAGCAGAAGGACGGCGGTCTGTACGTGATCGTGGACACGCCGTACCAGATCTGGACCGGCGCCGGAACCTACATCCACCTGGGCGCCTGGGACGAGAACTGGGAGCCTGCCGCCGGCGCCCGCATCTTCGTGGACAACGATGAGGTGGGCAAGACGAACAAGCACGGCACGCTCGTGTTCCAGTACGTGCCGAACAAGAGCGACGGCTACAGCGACCACAACCTGTGGGCCGTGCTCGACCGCGGAGGCAAGAGGCACGTGGGCAACGTGTACTTCTCCGCCAACCGGCGCACGGAGAGCTTCGAGTCGGCGAACCTGTTCGTGTACACCGACCGAGGCGTGTTCAACCCCGGCCAGACGATCCACGTCCGGGCGCTCGCCTGGACCCTGAGGGGCGAGTTCCAGCCCCTGGCCCACAAGGAGGTGGAGATCCTCATCAAGAACGACAAGAACAGGGTCGTGGGAGGCGGCAGCACGGAGACGGACGAGTGGGGGATCCTGAGCCACGACATCCCGCTTCCGAAGCACGCCCCCGAGGGCAACTACACGCTGCAGGCGAACTTCGAGCGCGAGAGCGCGGAGGCGAAGATCCGGATCGAGCGCTTCGTGCCTCCCGTGATCGAGATCCGGCACGACCTGGGACGCTTCCTGACGCGCGACCAGAAGACCCTGCCCTTCGAGGTGAACCTGGGCTACTTCGGCGGCGGCACGTTCGAGTCGGGCAAGATGAAGGTCGCGGTCAAGGCGCAGGGCAAGCAGCTGTTCAAGGAGACGCGCAGCGTCACCGGAGAGGGGCCGTTCAAGTTCGAGCTCTCCGAGAAGAACCTCGGCAAGATCCGCTCCGGCCTGAACGAGAACGACAAGGTGCAGGTGGTCATCAAGGTCACCGACAATTTCGGCCGCTCCGACGAGGTCAAGCGCGACCTGCGCTACGTCACGAACCCCTACGTGGCCGTCATCATCACCGACAAGGAGTCCTACGGCGAGGGCGACCCCGTGCTCGTGTCCGTGCGCATCAGGGACCTGGACCACGTCCCGATCCGGGGCAAGGAGGTCAAGTGCGTGATCGGAGGCGAGACGTTCAAGGAGAAGACCGACGACGACGGCGTGGCCGAGTTCCGCACCAAGATGGGCAACACGACCCTGAGCGTCGAGGCATACATGAAGGGCGTGACCAGCGCCGTGGCCTACTACTCGCTCTACTTCCGCTACTCGCCTCCCATGCTCTCGGAGATCCCGGGAGGCAAGGTAGGCGAGCGCGAGATGACCGAGATCGTGGTCCGCTTCCCGGGCGAGTACGTCCCGGCCGAGGAGGTCATCCACGCCGACGTGACGGACTCGTCGGGCTCGATCGTGTACGGGTTCGAGATCCCCATCAAGAAGGAGGGCAAGAAGTACCTCGGGAAGACCGAGTTCCCCGGCCCGTCCTGGGGCTCGATGCTCATCAC
>JAFDER010000402.1 GCA_019310245.1 Deltaproteobacteria bacterium | reverse complement strand
AAGGGCTGCAAGGGCGATTGCGCAGGTGACTGCAAGGGCTGCAAGGGCGATTGCGCGGGTGACTGCGGCGGCAAGAAGGGCCCGAAGGCGCACGCCGGCTGCCCCCACGCCAAGGCAGCCGAGTAGGTCCGTAGAACGTCCCCCCTCTTTTACTCGACATCCACAACCCGCTGAGCTATGTATCTGCGCCCCTGACCGGACGCACGATCCGGGGGCCAGAGGAAAACGCCATGGGAATCGGCACGTCCCGCAACATCGGCATCGTTGCCCACATCGACGCGGGCAAGACCACGGTGACCGAGAGGATCCTGTTCTACACGGGCACCACCCGGAAGATGGGCGAGGTCCACGACGGCCAGGCCACGATGGACTTCATGAAGCAGGAGCAGGAGCGGGGCATCACGATCGCCTCGGCTGCCATCTCCTGCACGTGGGACGGTCACACCATCAACATCATCGACACGCCGGGCCACGTGGACTTCACCATCGAGGTGGAGCGCTCCATGCGCGTCCTGGACGCCATCGTGGCCGTGTTCTGCGCGGTGGGCGGGGTGGAGGCCCAGAGCGAGACCGTGTGGGGCCAGGCGGACCGCTACCGGGTGCCCAGACTGGCGTTCATCAACAAGATGGACCGTCCGGGCGCCGACTTCCTCGACGTCGTCTCGCAGCTCGACACCCAGCTCGAGGCGCATCCCGTGCCCTACCAGCTTCCCATCGGGGCCGAGGACGGCTTCCGTGGCGTGATCGACCTCGTGCGGATGAGAGCGTACACGTTCGACGATGGACGGGTGATCGAGGAGGAGATCCCGGCGGACCACGCACCCGAGGCCGAGAAGCACCGCACCGCCCTGCTCGAGCGACTGGCCGAGTTCAGCGACACACTGGCCGAGCTCTACCTCGATGACCAGGAGGTTCCGACGGAGCTGATCACGGACGTGACGAGGGACTGCGTGATCCGCTCGCTCATCACGCCCGTGTTCTGCGGCGCGGCCTACCGCAACGCGGGGATCCAGCCCCTGCTCGACGCCATCACGGCGTACCTGCCCAGCCCGATCGACAAGGGGGCGGTCACCGGGCACGCCCTCGACGACAGCGGCAGGAACCGCCGGCGCCACCCCAGGGCGGGAGACCCGTTCTCCGGCCTGGCCTTCAAGGTGATCCACGACCCCTTCGTGGGCCAGCAGACGTTCGTACGCACCTACTCGGGCTCGCTCAGGGCCGGCGACACCGTGCTCAACGCCACCACGGGCAAGAAGGAGCGCATCAGCCGCATCCTGCGCATCCAGGCCAAGAACCGCATCGACATCACCGAGGTGGGACCGGGCGACATCGTGGCCCTGATCGGCCTGAAGAACACGTCCACCGGCCACACGCTGTGCGATCTCGACTCACCCCTGCTGCTCGAGTCGGTCACCGTGCCCGAACCCGTCATCTCAGTCACGGTATCCACGACGGGCACCAAGGAGAACGAGAAGCTGCACAGGGCGCTTCGCAAGATGGCGCTCGAGGACCCCTCCTTCGTCGTGCGTCAGGTCGAGCGCACGAGCGAGACCGTGATCGCCGGCATGGGCGAGCTGCACCTCGAGGTCATCGTCGACAGGCTCAAGTCCGACTTCGGCGTCACGGCCGACGTGGGCGAGCCGAGCGTGGAGTACCGGGAGACGATCACCCGCGAGCTCCGCCACGAGTTCAAGCACGTCAAGCAGACCGGAGGCCGGGGCCAGTACGCGCACGTGATCTTCCGGCTCGAGCCCAACCCCGGCGGCGGGTTCGAGTTCACGAGCAGCGTGGTCGGCGGCCGCGTCCCGATCCAGTACGTCCCGGCCGTGCGCCGCGGCGTCGAGGACGTGATGAAGTCGGGCGTGCTGGCCGACTTCGAGGTGGTGGACGTGCGCGTGGTCCTCGTCGACGGCTCGGCCCACGACGTGGACAGCTCGGAGATGGCCTTCCGCACCTGCGCCCGCACCTGCTTCAAGGAGGCCTTCATCAAGGCCGGACCCCGGCTCCTCGAGCCCATGATGAACGTGGACATCGCCACGCCGGACGAGTTCATCGGCGACCTCGTCGGCGACCTCGGCAGCCGCCGCGGCCGCGTCCACAGCATGCGCCGCTACCGCAAGGGCTCGCAGAAGATCGAGGCCGAGGCGCCGCTCATGGAGCTGTTCGGCTACGCCACCACGGTCCGGAGCCTCTCCTCGGGACGCGCCAACCACTCCATGGAGATGAAGCGCTTCGCCCCCCTGCCCGACGCGCTCACGGAGAAGGTGCTCGCCGAGGCGCGCGAGCGCACCCGCTGAGAACCGCTGGATCTTCCTGGCCATCCATGCGTATGAGATCTGCATGAGGGGAACGACCCCGCCGCTCGCGCTGTGCCTGCTCGCAGCCTGCTCGGCTCCCAAGCCGGCCGCTCAGGTCGGCCCCGCGACGACGACGCCCGTTCAACTCCCGCCGCAGAAGGCCTCGGACCCCTGCCCCGGGACCCATCCCGCCAAGCAGAACCAGTGGGTCCCCATGAGCACCGAGAACGCCCCCGTGAACGTGGACGGACCATCCAGGTACTCGTTCTGGACGGGACGCGTCATGATCGTCGCGGACCGCAAGTTCGCCAGAGCCGACAACGCGCTCTACGACCCGTGTTCCGACACCTGGACGCCCATGAGCCCGGCCGCGAAGAAGCATCCCGGCCTGGCCGGCACGGTGCTCAGCCAGTGGGTGGGCGACCGCCTCGTCCTGTGGTCGAGGCCCTCGAAGTCCAGCAAGCTGCCCTGGATCGTCCTCGACTACGATCCCGCGGCCGATACGTGGTCGGACTCCACCGTCCCGACCGCCCTGCCTCCCGTCACGGTGGTCGGCAGGCAACTGCTGATCTTCGAGAAGCAGGCGAAATTTCACGAGTACGACACGGCCCGCATCCACGACATCGAAACCGGCAAGACCGTCGACGTCGCCTCAAGCGGCGCGCCCGCTGCTCGGTTCGGCGCCGTGGAGGCCGTGCTCGATGGCAGCCGGTACCTCGTCTGGGGCGGGACTGAGTCGGGAAGCCACGTCGGGACCGGCGCCATCCTGGATCTCGAGAAGAACGCCTGGACGCCCATGTCCACGAAGAACGCGCCCTCCGCCCGCTCGATGGCGAGCCACCACTGGACGGGATCGAAGCTCGTCGTCTGGGGATCGCTCGCCTACATGGACGCGGGAGGAGCGATCTACGACCCGGAAAAGGACACATGGACGCCCATGAGCAACGACGGCATGCCTGAGCCCAGGACGTACTACCTGACGGCGCTCTCCGGCGACCGCTTCGTGGTCATGGGCGGCTACAGCGCGGCAAACAAGACGATCGACTACGGATACGACGCCGGAGTGTACGACCTGTCCTCCGACTCCTGGACTCCGTTCAAGATGCCCGTGAACGTGGACCAGTCATGGTCGGCCCTGCACGTGCTCGACGACGGCCGGATCGTCGTCCGCCACCGTGACCTGCAGTGGATGCAGGTCTTCGACCCCGTCACCTTCTCGTGGACCGAGATCGACGTCTCGTCCGTGGGGCCGCGCGGCCACGCGAACATCGCGTTCACGGGCATGCGCCTCATCGTCTGGGGCGGGCTGAGGCTCACGCAGCTGATCCCGAACCCCTGCGTGAACGTCCCCCCGAACCAGGG
>JAFDER010000075.1 GCA_019310245.1 Deltaproteobacteria bacterium | reverse complement strand
CCGCGATGCCGTAGGCGCGGGCCGCGAGCCCGAGCTCGCCCGCGGCGATGAAGGACGAGCCGAGCGAGAACAGCGTCTTGGCCGTCTCCTGGGGGGCCAGCTCCCCGAGCCTGTGGAAGAGCTCCCAGGCTTGCTCGTGCTCGCCGGTCCCGAGCGACATGATGGCCAGCGACTCGAGCGCCGTCCGGCTCGTGGGCGCGAGCTCGAGCGCGGCCAGGTAGTGCTCCCGGGCCTCCTCGAGCTCCCCGGCCTTCTCGAGCATCATGGCGGTCTTGAGATGCACCGCGGCCTGCCTGTCCTTGGGCAGCAGGTGGAGAAGGGCGGCGTAGGCCGCCGCCGCCTTCTCCCACTCGCCCGTCTTCTCGAAGAGGCCTGCCAGGTTGTAGAAGTGCAGCGGCTCGCCCGGCTCGAGATCGATGGCGATCAGGTACGAGACCATGGCTTCCTGAGCGCGGCCCAGCTGGACGAGGACCCCCGCGCGGTTGGCGTGCGTGCCCGCCATGAGCGGGTCGAAGGCGAGCGCGGCGTCGAACTGCACGAGCGCGCCCTCGAGGTTGCCGAGCAGCTGGAGCGCCAGGCCCAGGTCGTTGAGCGTGCCTGGCCACTCCGGCTCCAGGGTGAGGGCCTTCTCGAGGTGCGTCACCGCCTGCTGCGCTTCGCCCTGCGCGAGGGCGATCGTGCCCAGGACGGCGTGCGGCGGCGCCCATCCGGGATCGAGGGAGGCCGCTCGCTCGAGGGCCTGGACGGCCTCCTCCATCTTGCCTGCGGAGCGCACAGCCATGGCCCTGCAGAAGCTCGATCGCGCCAGGGCCGCATCCGAGCCTCCGCACTGCGCGAACGAGGTGGCGCACCCGGTCCACGTTTCCTCGGGCTGGGTGTGCGAGGGATCGTCGTGCCAGGCCGCGATGGCCGTCGTGCCGGGACAGTTCTCGAACCCGGGCCCGCAGGATGCGGCGATCGCCGCGGCGGCCAGCGGCCCGATCACCCGGCTCGCGCACCTCATGGGCACGCCACTCTATACCGGGACGGGAATGCGGTCGAGCAGCTCGCGCAGGATGGACTCGGCGAGCCTCCGTCTCTCGCCGGGCACGGTGGCCTGTCCTCCCGACGGGATGACGCGGTGAGAGAGCACCGAGACGGCGATGGACTGAAGGTCGTCAGGGATGGCGTAGGTGCGGCCCTTGAGCAGGGCCATGGCCTGGACGGCGCGGTACATGTGGATGCCTCCGCGGGGGCTGATGCCGAGCGAGAGGCTCCTGTCCTCGCGGCTCTCGCGCACGATGTCCATCAGGTAGTCGAGCAGCAGATCGTCGACCCGGATGCGCTCGGTGATGTCGGCCAGCCTCTCGACCTCGTCGCTCTGGAGCACCGGTCTGACGTGAGAGAGAGCCTCGTCGCCGCCTCCGGCGGCGATGATCCCCCTCTCGGTGGACTCGTCCGGGTATCCCAGCTTGATGCGGAGCATGAACCTGTCGAGCTGGGACTCGGGGAGGGGGAACGTGCCGTAGAAGTCGTGCGGGTTCTGGGTGGCGATGACCATGAAGGGCGGATCCACGTCGTGCGTGACGCCGTCCACGCTCACCTGTCCCTCGTTCATGGCCTCGAGCAGCGCGGACTGGGTGCGCGGGTTCGTGCGGTTGATCTCGTCTGCGAGGAGCACGTTCGTGAACACCGGCCCCGGCTTGAACACGAACTCGCCCGTCTCCTGGGTGTAGATGGACACGCCGAGGATGTCGGAGGGCAGGAGATCGCTCGTGAACTGGATCCTGATGAACGATCCGCCCAGGCTGCGCGCGAGGGCCTTGGCAAGCATGGTCTTTCCAACGCCCGGGATGTCCTCGATGAGCACGTGGTTGCGGCACAGGAGCCCGACCACGATGAGCTGCGTGGCCTCGATCTTGCCGCGGATGACGCTCCGGAGGTTCGTGAGCAGCTTCTCGAGCTTGGGCAGGGCCCACTCGAGATCGCTCGGCTGGACGGGTGCGCCCTCGCCGGTATGGATCTGCCTCAGATCTGTCTTCGTGACTGCCAAAATCCCTCTAAAATCGGGAGCATTATAACCCAACCTCCTCTTGGGGACAATTGGGGTTGTCCCCTTGCCTGTCCTCGAATGCGTGGTGTAATGGAAGCAGATGCCGAGATCACCGGCCATCGTCCTCGTTCTCGGCCTCCTGGGCGTCGCCTGCGAGCGGGGGGGCGGGACGGGCGGCGACGCGGACAGCGACGCCCTGATCGATCCTGCCGGCGAGCCGGATGGAGCCTACGTCGCCATCCTGAGCCCCACCGACGGCTCCACCGTGCCGAACCCCGTGACCTTCACGTTCGATGCCGGCGGTTCCGTCATGACGGTGATCTTCGAGGCCGACGGCTGGGCGCTGAACGACGAGCCCCTGGACGCGGATCTCGGCACGTTCGTGTACGACTTCTCGCTCACCGGCGTCGAGCGCACCGTGCTGCTCACGGGGTTCGACGCGGCCGGTGAAGCCGTGGCCGTGGACGAGGTGCGGCTGACTCCCTACGAGGAGCACTGCCGCATCCCGGACCAGATCGGGTTCAACCGCTACACCGTGCGCGCGATCAACGATTGGGTCCTGTTTCCCAAGGACGGCACCCACCCGTACTGCTGGGAGTATTACGGCGACGTGTGCGGTGAGATGTGGGGCCAGATCCACGACGGCCTGTACGGCGGCGAGGTCCTGTTCCCGGGCGGAGGCGACTGCTTCTGCTCGGGCCACACGCTGGAGATCTTCCTCAGGGCCTACCGGATGTACCTCGAGGAGGGCGGGCTGCCCGAGACCACGAGGTTCGAGCACATGGGCAGCGTGCTCCCGGTCGACTCGGTCGACGTCGGGGAGTTCTACCAGTACTGGCAGGGCTTCGGCGTGGCCACGTACGCCAGCTCCGCGGACGCGTTCGAGACGGAGGGCATCGGGACGAATCTCTACGAGGAGGACTGGGACGAAGTCATGGCCGGCGATTACGTGAACCTCTCGCGCTCCACGGGCTCGGGCCACGCCGTCATCTTCGTTGACTGGGTGGAGGAGGGCGGCGAGAAGGTGGGCCTGCGCTACTACGGGTGCAACGGATCCGGCCAGTCCTGCCCGGATTCCGGGGACCCCGAGAACACGTGGGACAACTCCGGGCCGTCGTTCGTCACCGAGTACTTCGACGGACACGGTGGGTCGGTGATCCCCCGCTATCTCTTCATCGGCCGCGTGTTCATGCCGGTCTCGAGCTGAGATGCACACCACGCTCGACTGCCTCGACTGCCTCGTGCGCCAGAGCCTGCGCGTCTCGCGCATGGTCACCGACGACCGTGGCGCCCATCAGGAGATCATGCACCGCGTCCTGGTCCATCTCTCGGGCGCGGACCTCTCCCGATCACCCACCGAGATCTCGAGCACGATCTACCGGATCATCCACGAGGTCGGTGGAAGCGTTGACCCGTACGAGGAGATCAAGCGGCGGTTCAACGACCTCGCGCTCGACATGCTCCCCGGGCTCGAGCGGCGCCTCGCGGCCGCCGCGGACCCGTGGGACGCGGCCGTCAGGCTCGCGCTCGCGGGTAACATCATCGACTTTGGCGGTGGCCGGGACGTGAAAGCCCGGGACGTGCTCGAGACGGTCGAGGCATCGTTCTTGGATCCCATCAGCGGCATGAGCCCCGCGGATGCGAGGCTGCACGTGGACCGTGCGGGGTCGATCCTGTACGTGGGGGACAATGCCGGTGAGATCGTGTTCGACCGCCTGCTCGTCGAGCGCATCGGCCCGGAGAAGATCACCTTCGTCGTGCGCGGCTCGCCCATCATCAACGACGCGACGATCTCGGACGCGCGAGCCGCGGGCCTGACCGATCTCGTCCGCGTGATCGACACGGGATGGGATGGGCCCGGCGCGCCGCCGCACAGGTGCGGGCCGGCCTTCACGGAGGCGCTCGAGACGGCATCTCTCGTCATCGCCAAGGGCCAGGGCAACTACGAGACCATGAGCGAGGTCACACGGCCGATCCTGTTCCTGCTCAGGGCGAAGTGCCCAGTGGTCGCGGACCACATCGGCGTGGCCCACGGTGCGATGGTCATCAGCGGCCGGAACCTGCACGTCGACAGGACCTGATTCTCGTCGTAGACTTCCTCCGGAAAGAGGAGGTGCTTGATGAGACTTCTGGCGATTGCTCTCGCGGCGAGCTTCGTGGCGGCAGGTTGTGGCAGCGACGGGAACGGGGGCGGGACCATCAACCCCAACTCCGGGACCTGGCTGTTCGTGCCCGGTTCGATCGTGGACGACACCTGCGAGTACGCCGATCCGCCGACGGATCCGAGCGGGGACTTCGCGATGCTGAGTACGGGTGATGGCACGTTCACCGTCAATGACGGGGATGTGGTCTTCGACTGCACGGTCTCGGGCAGCGCCTTCAACTGCCCGGAGCGGCTCACCGAGACGATCGACGCCTCGCCGCTCGACGCGATCGTGAGCGTTCACGTCAGCATCACGGGGACCTTCTCCTCCGCCAACGCGGCTTCGGGCCGTCAGACGGCCAACGTGACCTGCGTGGGCGCGGACTGCGCCGCGGCTGGCGCGGCCGTTGGCGTGACCTTCCCCTGCTCGGTGTCCGAGACCTTCACGGCCACGAACTAGCAGTCAGTGATCGTGACCGTGGCCGTGATGATGGTCATGGTCGTGTGGAATGCCGCGCGCGTGCTCGAGCGCGTGGTCCCCGTCCTCGATGTCCGCGATCCAGCCCGTGTCGGCGTCGTGCTTCGAGTCCAGGCCGCGGATGTACGGCTTGATGTCCAAGAGCGGCGTGCCGTCGTGGACGTCGACGAGGGAGGTCGTCACGACGTTGCCGTCGATCTTCAGGAGCCTCACGACGCTCAGGCCGATCGGGTTGGGCCGCGCGGGTGAGCGCGAGGCGAACAGGCCCACCTCGCGGCCCTTGGCCCAGGGTGGCTTGACCCTGTGCCGCGGCGGGCCGGCCTGCTTGTCGAGGAGCGAGATCACGTAGATGTAGCGGAAGCCCTCGAGATCCGAGAGGGCGGGTGCGAGGTCCGGATCGAGGACGAGGGTCGACTCTCCCTCGTCGCGCTCCACGGGCTGGTGGGGGGCGAATCCCTCGTCGTAGGGAGTGTGGATGACGCCGATGGGCGTCAGGGTGATGGGGTCGGTCATGGTGCCTCCGTCAGTCCTCCAGGGGAAGGCTGATCGAGAAGGTGGAGCCCCGGCCCACCTCGGAGGTGAGCATCAGGTGTCCGTGGTGCAGGTCCACGAGCCTCTTGGTGAGCGTGAGCCCGAGGCCCATGCCCGAGGACTTGCGCGAGTAGGAGCGGTCGATCTGCTGGAACGCCTCGAAGATGCGGTCCCGGTCCTCCTCCCGGATGCCGGATCCCGTGTCCTCGACGTCGATGCGCAGGAAGCGGCGCGGCGGCACGTCGTTCGTCTTGTGCACGTAGGCGCGCACCGTGACCTTGCCCCGCTCCATGAACTTGATGGCGTTGGAGATCACGTTTCCGATGGCCTGGGAGATGCGGTGGGGGTCCACGTAGACGGGCGGCAGGCCGGGCTGGATCTCGCTGTCGAACTCGATCCGCTTCGTCCCGATCTGCTGCATGCCGGTCTTGACCACCCGCGTGACGAGCTCCACGGACGGCGTCCACTCGTGGTGCAGATCGAGCTTGCCCGCCTCGAGCCTGGCCGAGTCGAGGATGTTGTTGATGAGGTTGAGCAGCTCCTCTCCCGAGGCGTGGATGAGGCGGATGTCCTCCTTCTGTCCATCGGTCATCTCCCCCTCGATGCCCCTGAGCATGAGCTCGGAGAAGCCGATGACCGAGTTGAGCGGGCTCTTGAGGTCGTGGCTCATGTTCGCGAGGAAGACGGTCTTGACGCGCTGGGCCGTCTCGAGCCCCTCGATCTTCCTCCTCTGCGTCGAGCGGATCTCCATGAGCCTCGCGCCGAACATCTTGGCTGTGGACTGCAGCTCCGCCACTTCCCGGATGAACGACGGCTTCATCTCGGGAGGCTCGGAGTCCTCGTCGTCCGGCCTGATGCGGAACGCGTCCTCGAAGTAGCGGCTGATGGACTCGAGCATGAGCCCCATGTGCTGGCCCGCCCGCCACGTGAGCGTGCACAGGGCGGCGAGGACGACGAGGCAGATGAGCACGGGCACGGGGTCCACGTGCCTGATGATGTTCAGGCTGGTGCCTCCCTGGGTGAGCAGGAGGACGTGGCCCGCGTTGTAGACCTCGAGCAGCGCCATGCCCATGGGGAAGAGGATCATGATCCCGCCCATGAGGTACCGCGAGCTCATGTGCCCCTTGACCTTGGACGGCTTCGTGAGCGGCGGCATGAACTGGATCAGCCTGTGGACCTCCCACTGCTCCCTCTGGACGTAGGGCGGGACGATCATGATGAGCAGGCATGCGGGCAGGACGAGGACGGGCTCGAGGAGCCGCGGATCCATGGCAGGCGTCAGCGCGGCCAGGGGCAGCAGCATTCCGAGCGCCAGCGGCACCTCGAGCGTGAGGATCTTCCACGGCAGGCGGAACATGTCGCCGATGGCCTCGTCGACCTTTTCGCTCGAACCCTCCTCGAATGAGATGCGCATCACCTCCGAGTGGACGGTCCTGTGCACGGCCCTGACCCTGAAGTGCGCGGCCGCGACGCCGAGCCCGCAGAGGAGCACGGCCAGAGCGATGGCGCTTGCGGAGGGGCACGTCCCTTCGAACGTGATGCTGAGCCACGCGAACAGCGCCGCCTGCACCACCACGGGAAGAAGGAGCAGGACGAATGTGGCCTGGACGAAGACGCGTCCCCTGAGCGTGGGAAGGTAGCGGCTCGGGTGCCTCTCGCTGTTCCTGGAGTCGCTCACCCGGCATCCTCCTCGCCGGACGCGCGGGGAAGCGTGAACGTGAACGTCGAGCCCTTGCCTTCCCGGCTCTGCACGGCGATGTCGCCTCCCTGCATGTCGACGAGCTTCTTGCAGATGGTCAGGCCGAGACCCGTGCCCTTGCTGCGCATGGTCGAGGTGCCCGACTGCTGGAACTCGGAGAAGATCGTGCCGAGGTCCTCCTCGGGGATCCCGGCTCCCGTGTCACTCACGACGACCTCGATGAATTTGCCCCAGTGCCTGGCCTTGAGCGTCACCGTGCCCTTCGGGGTGAACTTCACCGCGTTGCTGACCAGGTTGTTGATGATCTGGTAGACACGCTTGCGGTCGGCGTGGGCGAGCAGCTCGTCGCCCTCGACCTCGAGCTCCATCTTCGTCTTCTTGCTCTTGAGCTGGCCCCTGAACTCGCTGTCGATCTCGCGGGCGAGGCGGGCCACGTCGACGGTCGTGGGGTTGATCTGGATCGTGCCCGACTCGATGGCGCTCAGGTCGAGGATGTCGTTGATCAGGCCGAGGAGGTTCTTGCCGCTCATCTGGATGATGCGGACGTCCTCGAGCTGCGACTCGGTCATCTCGCCCTCGGTGCCCTCGATGAGCAGCTGGGAGAAGCCGAGGATCGTGTTGAGCGGCGTCCTGAGCTCGTGGCTGACGATCGACAGGAACTCTCCCTTCTCGCGGTCGATCCGGATGAGTTCCTCGCGCGATCTCACGTGGTCCTCGATCTCGTCCTGGAAGCGCGACCTCCAGACGTTGAACGTGGCGCTGAGCCGCCCCGCCTCGTCGTTCGAGATGCGCAGGGGCACGAGCGGCCCCGGATTCTCCTCGTCCTCCCTGGCGATGTCCGCGACGAATCTCGAGATGCGCGTGACGCGGCCCGCCTGGAACGCCACGAAGTACCGCCAGGCCAGGAACGCCGGCGCGAGGACCAGCAGTCCGCCCGCGCCGAGGAACGCCCAGAAGGAGGGGCCCGGCGTGACATGGCCGGTGATGCTGCGCACCAGTTGAAGGTCGTCGTGGAGCAGGAGCCCCACGGTGGCGAGGCACGCCGCGACGGCGGCGATGAACACCGCTGCCAGGATGAGCCTAGTGCTCATCGAGGCCTCCGAGGCCGCCGAGAAGATCCTCGAGGGGTGCGAGGTCGGGGAGGCGTCCCAGGGCGCCGCGCACGTGCTCGAGGCTCTGGCCCACGTGCGGCAGGAAGTCGGGGTTGCCCTTGACGCGGTCGATGAACACGAAGCGTCCGGCGTCCTTGAGCTTGCGCTGGACCGCCTGCATGTCGAACCACGTGCGCCACGTGTGCGCGTCCGATTCCGGGTCCACCTGCAGACGGAGCCTTTCGAGCATGGACTCCTGCAGCCGCTCCGGGATGGCCACGTACGAGTCGCACAGCAGGGCCACCACGTCGTAGACGACCGGTCCCATGAGCGCGTCCTGGAAGTCGATGATCCACAGCCCTCCGTCCTGGACCATGAGGTTCCGGCTCTGGTAGTCGCGGTGCACGAGGCCGACGGGAATCGACGCGATGCCGTCGAGCAGGGGGCGGAACGCCTCGTCGAGCGCGGACCTTTCCGATGCGTCGAGCGTGATGCCGAGCCGTGCCTCGAGCCCCCACTCGACGTAGTGGTCGAGCTCCCAGGCGAGCAGCTTCCTCGAGAACCTCCTCCCGGCGACCGGGTTGAGCTCCCGCGACCTGTGCCACCAGTCCTGCCAGCGCGCCAGCAGGTCCACCGCCTTCTCGTACCAGGCCGTCCACCCCTCCACGGGCAGCCCGGCGAGCACGCTCTCCAGCGTCGCGTCGCCGAGATCGTCGAGGACGAGCCACCCGTCCCCGGGTCGCGCCGCGTGGATGCGCGGCACGGGCAAACCTCCGCGCGCCAGGTATCTCTGGACGAGCGTGAAGGGGTATTCCGGCGGATCCCAGTCCGTGAACTCGTCGCTCTTGAGTGGATCGACGGCGAGCTCCATCACCACGGCCGTCGGGGGGTCATGACCCGGGATCTCGACGCGGTGGTAGGATCGAGAAGAGGCGTCGCCCTTGAGCATCGTCACCCGGACGTCATCGCCATCCACGCCGAGGGCCTGCCTGAGCGCGGTGTCGAGAAACGGGAGACGATCCTTCATTGATCCAATTTTACACAATTGCCACAATATTGGGTGATTTTTTCGTGGACTTCGCACCGGAACGTCGTACCCTCGGTGTCCATGGCCGGCAGTGAAGCGGAGGAGCATCTCGCCCTGCTCGATGCTGCCTTCCGGGACTCGGGGCGTCCGGCGCCCGGATGCGCGGACAGGCTCGCCGCGTTCCTCGACGAGCTCGCCATGTGGTCCACCCGTGCGGCGCTGACGGGACTTCGGACGGCGAGGTCCCGGGTCGAGGACGGGATCATGGACTGCGTTCCGCTGGCCGGGATCCTGCCTCCGGGCGCCCGGCTCGTCGACGTTGGGAGCGGCAACGGACTGCCCGGACTCGTCGTCGCCGTGATGAGGCCCGACGTTCGCGTGGTCCTGCTCGAGCCGAGCGCTCGCCGCACCGCCTTCCTCAGGGCGGCATCGAGTGCGGCGTCGGCGGACTGCGAGATCGTGCGCGAACGGGTCGAGGACTGGAGGCCCGAGCCATTCGACGTGGCCGTATCGCGCGCCGTCTTTCCCGTGCCGCGGTGGCTCGATCTGGCGCGGCCGCTCGTGAGGCCGGGGGGAAGCGTCGTCGCGATGATCGCCGGCGACGATCTGCCCGAGCCTCCCGTCGGTCTCCGCCTCGATGTGACCGAGAGCTACGTCCTGCCCTGGAGCGCGAGGAGACGCTCCCTCGCCGTCTTCGAGCGGGTCCGGCCCTGATCGCCAAGATCGGAGATATCGCCATGTTTCCAGGATGTTGAAGTGTCCGTGCTTGTTTTTGGGGTTGATCGTCTGGCAGGCGATACTAATATAGAATGAAGAGAGTGGTTGAGGTGCAGTGATGCTGCCGCCATACATCATAGAAGAAATTCGAAAGCGCGAGGACGAGCGGAGACGGAATGAGAGGTGGCCTCGCGTGGAGCTTCCCATGGAGCCGCCTCTGCCTGACTGGACTCCCGACCGCATGCCGGGCCGGGACGGGGGTGACGACGAGCACCCCTCCGAGATCGACTACAGGGTCTGATCCCCTCGGTCCCTCCGGCCTCGCATCCCTCGACACGATCGGATAACCAGGAGGACCTCTGTGGATGCACATCTCGACCTTCTCTCCTCGCTCTCGAGGAAGACCGGATCCAGGATCGTCCTCGTCGTCATGGATGGCGTGGGGGACATCCCGGTGGAGGAGCTCGAGGGCCGGACGGTGCTCGAGGCGGCCGACACGCCTCATCTCGACCGGCTCGCGGCCCGCTCCGCGCTCGGCCTTCTCGACCCCGTGATGCCCGGCGTGACGCCGGGAAGCGGTCCCGGTCACACGGCGCTGTTCGGGCACGAGCAGACGACGCACCTCGTGGGCCGCGGCGTTCTCGAGGGGCTGGGGATCGGCTTCGAGTTCACGGACATCGACGTTGCCGCGCGCTTCAACTTCGCGACCCTGGATGCGCAGGGCAACGTCACTGACCGTCGCGCCGGCAGGATCGACAGCGAGAGCGCCACCGCGCTGTGCGCGCGGCTGCAGGAGGCCATTCCCTCGGTGGGCGGTGCGGAGGTGATCGTCCGGCCGGTCAAGGAGCACAGGGGAGTCGTGGTGTTCCGCGCGGAGGGTCTCGGTGCCAACCTGCCGGACACCGATCCCCAGGTCACCGGCGTGCCACCCCTCGCCCCGCATGCGCTCGACCAGGCGTCGCAGGCGACGGCCGCCGCCGCCGCGGAGTTTGTCGAGAGGGCCGGAGAGCTCTTGCGCGGCGAGGACCGGGCCAACACGCTCCTGCTCAGGGGGTTCGCGCGCTACGATCCACTCCCCTCCTTCGGCGACGTCTTCAAGCTCAGCGCCGTGGCCATCGCCGTCTATCCCATGTATCGCGGGCTTGCCAGCCTCGCGGGAATGCAGATCGTCGACGCGGGCTCCAGCCTCCTGGATCAGGTGGAGGCGCTGCGCGGCGCGTGGGAGGGACACGACTTCTTCTTCCTGCACGTCAAGAAGACCGACTCCCACGGCGAGGACGGAAACTGGAAGGCGAAGCTCGAGGTGATCGAGGAGGTGGACCGGGTGCTGGTCCCGGCCCTGCTCGACATGGGCCCCGACGTGCTCGTGTTCACGGGCGACCACTCCACGCCCTGCGCCCTCGAGTCGCACTCCTGGCACCCCGTTCCGGTCCTGCTTTCCGCCTCCACGGTCAGGCGCCACGGCGCCGGGGGCTTCGGGGAGCGGGCCTGCGCCACCGGGAGCCTCGGGAGGTTCCGGGGCAAGTACCTCATGCCGATGATGATGGGCTACGCGGGCAAGCTGCTGAAGTTCGGCGCCTGATCACCAACGATTCCCCGTCACTGCTGTCCAACACCTGGGCATGACGAGGCAGGGAATCCTCATCGCGGCGGCCGTGGTGGCCATTGCCACCTGCGGCAAGGGCAAGAAGGCAAGGACCCCCTCCTTCGAGACGGTGCTCGTCGAGGACGTGCCCCACGTGGAGCAGAAGCCCGACTTCTGCGGCGAGGCCTGTGCCGAGATGTACCTGGGCAAGCTCGGCAAGGACATCGACCAGGACGACGTGTACAACGTCTCGGGCCTGGACCCTGGCAAGGGCAGGGGGCTGTGGGCGGCCGGGCTCAGGAAGGCCCTCGTGGCCATCGGCTTCCTGGTGGGCGAGGTGTGGTACCCGGTCCAGACCGAGAAGGACGTCGAGGAGCAGTTCGAGGCCCTGCACGAGGATCTCTCCCGCTCAGTGCCCTCGATCGTGTGCATGTTCTACTCGGACGTGGG
>JAFDER010000401.1 GCA_019310245.1 Deltaproteobacteria bacterium | reverse complement strand
GAAGGGGTCCGAAGGGGGGCTACGGCCTGAGCATGGGGTCAAGGAAGCTGACGCTGCTCGCGATCTACGAGGCCGTGGACGGTCCTCTGCGAGAGAGCACCTGCCTCCTGGATCACCAGGTGTGCACGGGATCCTCGTGCATCTTCGGAGGCCTCCTCGAGTCGGTCAACAGCCAGGTGCGCGACCATCTCTCGAGCACGAGGGTCGCGGATCTGGTCTTCGAGCCCAATGGCAAGCGGACCGGGGGAACGTAGAAGGAGCAAGACATGGCAGCGAGAAAAGTGGTCAAGATCGACGAGGAGCTCTGCGACGGGTGCGGCGACTGCGTTCCGGCATGCGAGGAAGGGGCCATCCAGATCATCGACGGCAAGGCGAGGCTCGTCTCGGACGTGTACTGCGACGGGCTGGGCGCCTGTCTCGGGGATTGCCCCCAGGACGCCATCAGCATCGAGGAGCGCGAGGCCGACGATTTCGACGAGGCAGCGGTTGCGAAGCACATCGCGAAGCTCGATTCCGGGCCTCCGGCCCATGCGCATCCTCCCGCGGCCGAATGCGGCTGCCCCGGCTCAGCCGTGCGCAGCCTGGACCCCGGGCCGGCCCCCGAGGGCGACCGCTCGGGGGCAGAGAGCGGGCCGTCGATGCTGCGCAACTGGCCCGTGCAGATCAAGCTCATGCCGGTGCGCGCCCCTTACCTCGACGGCGCGGACCTGCTCATCGCCGCGGACTGCGTCCCCTTCGCCTACCGTGGATTCCACGGCAGGTTCCTGGCGGGCAAGACCCTGCTCATCGGCTGTCCGAAGCTCGACGACGCCGAGTTCTACATCGACAAGCTCACGCAGCTGTTCATGCACAACGACGTCAAGAGCGTGGAGATCGCGATCATGGAGGTGCCCTGCTGCATGGGGCTCGAGCACATCGTGACCGGGGCCCTGCAGGCCGCCGGCAAGTCCATGCCCGTCACGATCACCGTGGTGGGAGTGCGCGGTGAGATCAAGCCCACCGGCCAGGGCCTCCAGCAGATGCTGGGGCAGGGCTGATGCGCTGTCCGGGACAGGATACGCGCTACTGGAAGCCGGGCGACATCTTCGAAGTGCCGTGCCCGTCGTGCGGCACGAAGGTCGAGTTCTGCAAGGACGACGTGGCAAGGCGGTGCCACGAGTGCGGCACGCGCTTCAGGAACCCGCGAATCGATCTGGGCTGCCTCGAGTGGTGCCAGTACGCCGACAAGTGCCTGGCCGGCCAGGAGGTCGAGGGCCAGGATCCCTGGAGCGAGGCGCCCCGCAAGGACGAGTCCGCGGCCGAGTAGCACTACTTCTCCGGCGGCCCGACAGACCCGCCCGCATCCCCGCCTCCCGCGCCTCCACCGCAATCAGCTTCATCTCGAACGGCAAAGAAGAGGGGCTCGCCTTCGAGTTTACGAATACATTACCGTTTCGGTAGTTATTACGGTAACCTGGGATAACGACTGAAAATATAGGCTGGCAAGTACTTTTCGAGGCCCCATAGGTCCGGATGTGATGCCGATGAGCAGGAGAATGAAGATGATCCGAGGTTCCATCGCCTTGGCTGTCCTCGCAGTCACGGTAAGCCAACCGGCTCGGGGTGAGTCGGCAAACTCCCTTGGACTGGACGCTGCCATCGTGATCGCGCAGGCGAGCCATCCGAGCGTGGATGCCGCCCAGGCCGCGGCAGCGGCCGCGTCGGCGAAGCCGGGCCAGGTCTCCTCGTGGGACGACCCGGTCTTCTCGTTCATGACCGGCATCCCGTTCAAGAGCCCCACGGACCCACCGCTCGTCGAGCTGAAGATCACGCAGAAGTTCCCGCTGTCCGCCATCTACAGCCAGAAGGCCGAGGCCGCCGAGGCGAGCGCGGAAGCCTTCGGCACGAAGGTCCCCTCGGCCGAGCTGGACGTGGCGCTCGAGGTGATGCTGGCCTACTACAGGATCGCGTTCCTCGAGGAGGAGAGGAAGGTCGTCGAGAAGCAGCTGGAGCTGGCCGGCTCGGTGGTCGAGGCGGCGACCCTGAGGTTCGCCTCACTCGCCGGGAACCAGGCGGACATCATCCGGGCACGGATCGCGCAGCAGGAGATGGAGACGGCGCTCGAGGTCATCGACCTCGACGTGCGCACGGCCCGTGAGGTCCTCGTGCTGCTCATGGGCGACGGCCGGGATCCGGAGGGCTTCGACGTGAGCACGCCCCCGTACCCGTCCGTGAAGCAGGATGCGGAGAAGCTCATCTCCCTCGCCGTGTCGCTCAGGCCCGAGCTCGCGTACTTCGATGCCAAGGCCGTCGAGCTCGCCGCGCAGGAGAAGGCGGCGAAGTCGAGCTATGCCCCGTTCCTCTCCATCTCGGCGGGCTACCAGTACAAGTCGAACTCCCTTGCCGGGCTCATGGGCGAGGACGCTCTCGCCCTCGGGTTCGCCATCAACCTGCCCGTCATGGTGGGCAAGAGCAAGGGCGCCGTGGACGAGGCCGGAGCCCTCGCGGCGGCCAACGAGGCCCGGAAGCGGGCGGCGGTCCTGTCGATCACACTGAAGGTCGTGGAGCTCCGGAGCGCCCTGGCCATCCTCGTGGAGCGGATCTCGCTGCAGGAGGACAAGGTGATCCCGGAGGCCGGCCTGGCCCTCGAGCTCACCCTTGCCGCATACACCGCCCAGAAGGCGGACATCACCGACGTCCTCACGGCTCTGGACAAGCTGCTCACGGCCGATCGCAAGAGGAGCCGGCTCAGGGGAAACTACTTCGCTGCCGCTGCGCTTCTGCAGCGGCAGGTGGGCTCCTTCGAGGAGTCCCTGTGAACGCTCTCGAATGAAGGAGGCAAGAGATGAACAACGGGAGAAGGATCATCATCATCGCGATGCTCGTGCTGGGCGCCGGCCTGGTGCTCGCGTCCGCGGGCTGCAAGCCCAAGGCGGCCGGAGAGGCCGCCTCCGAGGCCGGCGGGGACCACTTCTGTCCCATGCATCCCGAGGTGAGCCAGGACGAGCCGGGAACGTGCCCCAAGTGCGGCATGGACCTCATCACGGGCATCGGCTCGAGCGACTACTACTGCCCCATGCACCCCGACGTGAAGCAGACGGTGCCCGGCAAGTGCCCGGACTGCGGCATGGACCTCGTCAAGAGGGGGCACGAGGACGAGCACGACATGGGACACGAGCACTGAGATGGACGGAGAGTCGAAAGGCCTTTCGAGGCTCCTGGTGAGCAGGACGGGCATCGCCGTCGTGGGCGCATCGGCGCTCCTTCTGATCGCGCTGGCCTTCGGTCTCGGATTCCTGGTTCGCGGGCTCTCGTCGCCCGGTGAAGGCGGCCCCCATGTCGGGCACGCTCAGGGCGAGGATGCCTCGGTCTTCACGTGCTCCATGCACCCGCAGATCCGCCATCAGGGGCCCGGCAAGTGCCCCATCTGCGGCATGGACCTCATCCCCGTCGAGAGCGGCGGGAGCCAGGACGCCGGTCCGCGGCAGCTGGTGCTGTCCGAGCGCGCCCGGGCTCTCGCCGAGATCGAGGTGGCCGCCGTGACGCGCCGGAGCATCGACGCCGACGTGAGGCTCTCGGGCAAGGTGGACTACGACGAGACGCGCGTGGGGCACATCACGGCGTGGGTGGAGGGCAGGATCGACAGGCTGTTCGTGGACTTCACGGGCGAGCGCGTCAAGAGGGGCCAGT
>JAFDER010000400.1 GCA_019310245.1 Deltaproteobacteria bacterium | reverse complement strand
GACCGGGCGATCCGCCTGAAGAGCAGGCGTCCGCGAGGCCGCGGAAGGAATGAATGGCAAGTTCCCGCGGTTACGTCTGATTCGTCTGTGAGTTCGCGGTATTGCAGACAGGGAGCCTGTCCCCATTAGTCCTTGGGGAGGAAGAGGACGCGGCTGATGAGGCCGTCCTCGACGGTGTAAGCCGCGACCGCCCGGATCTCGGGCCGGTCGCCGATGCCCGTGACGAGCTCGTGGTCCACGACCATCGAGTAGGTCACGATGCGCTCGAGGATCCGGCAGTTCAGCTCCGGGCTCTTCTCGAACATGCCCGTGTACGTCTCCCGCATGGCGTCGAGGCCACTGGCCACGACCTCGCCCTCCGGATGACGGATGATCACCGCATCCTGCGAGTAGTACGAGAGGAAGAGGTCGATGTCGCGGGCGTTGTAGGCCTGCACCTGCTTCTCCACCACGTACTCGGGGTTCGGGTGGAGGATCTCGCCGGGCTCGAGCACGACGCCTCCCTTCACGACGAGGTGGATGCGCTCGAGGGCGTGCAGGTCCTCGAGGGGATCCGCGTCGATGACGAGCAGGTCACCGAGCTTGCCGGGCTCGATGGTCCCAAACTCGGGCTCGGCCGCGAACACGCGGGCCGCGTCGCGCGTGGCGCTCAGGATGACGTCCCTGCGCTCCATTCCCGCCTCCTCCATGAGCCGGAGCTCCACGAGCAGAGACGCGCCGTGGAGCGTGCCGATGTTCCCGGCGTCGGTGCCCGCGGCGACCACGATGCCCGCGCCGTGAAGGGCAGCGAGGTTCTCGCGCATCATGGGCGCGCGCTCGAGGGCGCGGGTCTTGCGCTTCTGTGACTTCTCGAGGTCCTCCGGGCTCGCCACATGGGCAAAATCCTTCCACGTGGCCATGGCCGCGGGGTCGCCGTAGCGCATCTCGATCTCCGAGATCTCGACGCTGCTCGAAAGGACCTCGCCGTATCCACCGAGCACGGCCAGGGTGGGGATGTAGATGACGCCCCTGTCCTTCATCAGCGTGATGAAGGGCCCGTCCACCTTCGCGTCGTCCACGCTGTGGACCAGGACGTCCGCGCCCGCCTCGACGGCCGCCAGCGCCGTCTCGTACTGCGTGGCGTGGACGGCGACGCGCACGCCGGCCGCGTGCGCCTCGTCGATCGCGGCGCGCGCGATCTCGATCGTCTCGTCGAGGCCCCGCTCCTCGGTCACGATGAACCAGATCTTCACGAGGTCGGGCTTGCGCTCGAGCTGCTTCTTCACGAGGGCGCGCGCCTCCTCGGGCGATCCGGCCTTGATGATGGGCGGATCGCCGAGGTCGAGCTGGGGCCGCGAGACCGTGGAGACGAGCGGGCCCGCCACGGCGACGCGGGGGGCGAGCAGCGTGAGCGAGGCCTTGCCGCGCACGTCGAAGTTCCAGAACGGCCCGCCCATGTCCACCACGGCGGTCACGCCGCAGGCCAGGTATCTGCGCAGCAAGGTATCCAGGCCCACCTCGATGCGCCGCATCTCCTCCTCGTACGAGCGCACGGTCCGCAGGTCGACGATGTCGGGCCTCGTGTACAGGCCGGCCGACTGGAAGAAGTGGATGTGCGAGTCCACCAGGCCGGGCACGATCCACTTGCCCTGCACGTCGTGCACGACCGCATCGTCTGGGACCTTCACCTCGCCGCGCGGCCCCACCGCCACGATGCGCTCGCCCTCGAGCAGGATCACCGCGTCCGGGATCGGCTCGCCGCCGGTGGCGTCGAACACCGTGGCGCCCACGAGGGCCGCGCGCGCGGCAGGCTCCCTCTTCTCGAGGGTGTCCGCAGGCTTGTCGGGAGAGGCCGCCTCCACCTCCTCGGCCGCCGGCCCGGGCGCCAGGTCCGGTTGCTTGCAGCCGGGATGAAAGAGCACCAGAGCAGCAGCGATCGCAAGGTGAAGAGATCTCATCACAACCTCTCGTCGTGGTGAACCCGGGTCAGTGGCAGCCGTAGCCGGCACCCAGGGTGTCGACGCACTCGGCATCGGAGTTGCAGCCGGAGTACACGCAAAAGCCGGCCGTGCAGTCGTAGTTGTCCGAGTCGTAGGCGGGTGAGGATGGAGTGCCGCAGTCCGCGTACGTGGAGCACGACTGCGTGCAGTAGGCGATGCTCATCGTCGTGTTGCAGCGGTACCCGGCGCCCACGGTGTCGACGCACTCGGCGTCGCTGCGACAGCCCGTGTACCGGCAGAACCCTCCCGTGCACGTGTAGTGGGTGGGCGTGTAGGCCGGCATGGAGGGGTAGCCGCAGCCCGAAGACGTGCTGCACGTCTGGGTGCAGTATGCCGGGGATGTGGAGAAGTCGCAGCCGAACCCCGCGCCCGACGTGTCGACGCACTCGGAGTCCGACAGGCAGCCCGTGTAGACGCAGAAACCGTCGGTGCAGGCGTAGTTGTCCGAATCGAAGGCGGGTGAGGAGGGAGTGCCGCAGGTCGTGCTCGTGGTGCACCTTAGCAGACACATCGGTACGGCGGGCACCGCGGCCTCCTCCCCGGACGGATCCGAGCCGTCGGCCGCAGGGTCCGGGGATCCGCCGTCATCCGCCGTCGGATCGAACGGGGCATCGGACGTCCCGTCCGGGGCGCCGTCGACGAGATCCTGCGGGGCGTCCGCTTCCGTGGACACGTCGTACGGCGGTGGCGGGACACACCCGTCGTCGTCGTCGCACGCGGCGAGCAGCACGCTCATGGCCAGCAAGGCCCTCGTGATCGGTCGAATCATCTCCATGCCCTCTCGACGCAGGCAGTCTATCACATGCCGCGATCGGGTTGACTGTCTTGCCGCCGAGCCGTAACATTTTGTCGACGTCGGTAAACGTGGGGCACAAGCAAGGATCGGGACAAAAATGAAATCATGGATTGTCTTGATACTCTTCGCGTTTGCGGGTGCGGGCTGCGCCAACAGCGAGGAGTGTCCCACGGGCACGTTCAGCTGCGGAGGCATCTGCACCGACCTGCTGGCCGACCCGGGCAACTGCGGCCAGTGCGGCCTGACCTGCAGCCAGGGCCACATCTGCACGAACGGCGTGTGCGTCCTGTCCTGCCAGGAGGGCTACAGCGACTGCTCGGGCACGTGCCGCGACGTCATGACCGACCAGTACAACTGCGGCACGTGCGGGATGACCTGCGCCGCGGGCTACACCTGCACCGACGGCGCCTGCGCTCCGGACTGCCCCGAGGGCTACACGGCCTGCTCGGGCGTGTGCAAGAACCTCACGAACGACCCCTCGAACTGTGGCGATTGCGCCAACGCCTGCGCCGCGGGCGAGGTGTGCATGACGGGCGCGTGCTCGTTCACGTGCCCCTCGCCCTACATCGACTGCTCGGGCTCGTGCGCCGACCTCGCCACGGATCACCTCAACTGCGGCTCGTGCGGCAACGCCTGCCTCTCGGGCCAGGTCTGCGAGACGGGCGCCTGCACGAACTCCTGCATCGCGGGCCTGACGCTGTGCTCGGGCGCGTGCGTCGACCTCCAGCGCGACCCCGAGAACTGCGGCTCGTGCGCGAGCCGCTGCGGCACGGGAGAGAACTGCTACGACGGCGCGTGCCTCGCCGCCTGCCCGGGGGGCTTCACGGACTGCTCGGGCACGTGCCGCGATCTCGACTCCGATCGCCTCAACTGCGGCGCCTGCGAGGACCCGTGCGTCGACG
>JAFDER010000074.1 GCA_019310245.1 Deltaproteobacteria bacterium | reverse complement strand
GCCGGCACGGTCATGTGGGAGCTGCTCACGGGCAAGAGGCTCTTCAAGGGCGAGTCCGATTACGACACCGTCATGAACGTCAGGGACGCCGCCATCCCTCCCGTCTCCTCCATCAACCCAAACGTTCCGAAGGAGATGGACACGATCATCGCGAAGGCGCTCGAGAGGGATCTGGACAGACGCTACCAGGACGCAGCCGAGTTCGGCAGCGAGCTGATGAAGATGCTCTTCGCCAGGCAGATGCTCGTCACCAGCTACGACATCGCCAAGCTCGTCAAGAGCGTTCAGCAGGCGGAGCCAAAGGAGGAGGTCAGCCGCGAGGTGGACATCATCGACCGCCTCATCGAGGACGAGCTGGCGCGGATCACGTCCGTGGAGGACGGCGAGAACCCCTTCAGCGACGGCGCGAAACCCATCCTGACGTCCGAGCTCAGCGGCATGCTCGGCGGCTCCGAGACGATCGGCTCGCTCGAGGATCCCCGGCAGTGGGGTGCCGACATCCTCTCCGACACGGGGGAGTTCCAGCTCCCCGACATCGAGGACGGCGCCTGGAGGGAGTCGCAGGTCTACGAGCTGGGCAAACCGGCCTCGGATGCGTCGCAGGACCCCGTGGATCTGGATCAGCTCGCGTCCCAGCCTCTCAGGTCGAGGACGACCACGGCTGCGGCGCTCGACACGGGCGAGGTGCGCGAGGAGAAGAAGTCGCACGCGGGTCTCTGGGTCGCGATCACGGCCGTGGCTGCGGTCGGAGCGGCCGTGGCCGTCTATTACTTCGTCTTCCTCAACGGCTGATATTCCCGGATGGGAGCTGACCGATGAACGTGTCGATGGATCCATCCGCAGGCGCCGGGCACGTGCGCGTGATCACCATGATCCTGGCCGGCGGGCAGGGCAAGAGGCTCTACCCCCTGACGCGCGACCGGGCCAAGCCCGCGGTGCCGTTCGGCGGCCTCTACAGGATCATCGATCTCGTCCTGTCCAACTTCATCAACTCTGGGTTCTTCAGGATCAAGCTCCTGACCCAGTACAAGAGCCACTCGCTCGAGCAGCACGTTGCGCGGGGCTGGCGCATGGCGCCCATCACGGACAACTTCGTCGAGTGCCTCCCTGCCCAGCAGAGGCTCGGCATGAGCTGGTACAAGGGAAGCGCGGATTCCATCTACCAGAGCCTTCACGTCGTCGAGGACGAGGGGGCGACGGACGTGTGCATCTTCGGGGCCGACCACGTCTACCAGATGGACATCAGGCAGATGCTCGCCTTCCACCACGGCGTGGACGCCGACGCGACGGTGGCCGTGGTCCCGGTGCCCGTGGATCAGGCGAGCGCGTTCGGCATCGTCGTCGTGGACGAGCAGATGAGGGTGCTCGACTTCCAGGAGAAGCCCGAGAAGCCCGCCTCGATGCCGGGCAATCCTGACCTCGCCCTGGCCTCGATGGGCAACTACATCTTCCGCACCGGCGGCCTCGTCGACGCCCTGGCCGTGGACGCCGCCAAGGACACGGCCCACGACTTCGGCAAGGACATCCTGCCCCGCTTCGTGGGCAGCAAGCTCTATGCCTACGACTTCGCCTCCAACGTGGTGCCCGGAGGCTCGGGGCACAACAGTGGCTACTGGAGGGACGTGGGGAGCATCGACTCCTACTTCGAGGCCAACATGGACCTCATCTCGTACAGGCCGCGGTTCGACATCCACAACACGCAGTGGCCCTTGCGCTCCTCCATGCGCTTCCTGCCGCCGGCGAAGTTCGTTCACATGGACGAGCCCAAGAGGCGCGTGGGCCGGGCCATCCAGTCCATGGTCTCCGACGGGTGCATCGTCTCCGGAGGGCTCGTCCAGACATCGATCCTCGGGCCGGGCGTGCGCGTCAACTCCTACGCTTCGATCCGCGACTCCATCCTGTTCGGCGGCGTGGACGTGGGCCGGCGGGTCCGCCTCAAGAGGGTGATCGTGGACAAGGATGTTGCCATCCCCGCCGGTGTGCGGATAGGATACAACCACGATCTCGATCGGTCCCGGGGCTTCACGGTGAGCGAGTCGGGCGTGGTCGTGGTCCCGAAGAGGGCGAGGATCGATGGGTGATCTCGGCAGCGACTTCCTGTTCAAGGCGATCGTCTTCATCGTCCCGATGATACTCTCGCTCTCGATCCACGAGTACGCGCACGCCCGCATTGCCTACCTGCTCGGGGACGACACGGCCTCGCGCATGGGCCGCATGACGCTCAATCCACTGAGCCACATCGACCTCGTCGGCACGCTCATCATCCCGCTCGTCGCCGCCTTCGCGGGCGGGCTGCCGCTCATCGGGTGGGCCAAGCCCGTGCCCGTGACCCCCGTGCGGTTCACGCGCAAGATGTCGATGCGGGCCGGGATGGCGGTCGTGGCCGTGGCCGGCCCGCTCTCGAACTTCCTGCTCGCCATGATCTGCATCGTGGTCTACCGCTTCGCGTTCCCCGGACAGCCGCTCACCTCGTCGCTCTCGGGCGGCGGGGTGACCGGGGCGCTGTCCTACATGCTCTCGATCATGGTGTACCTGAACATGTGACTCATGATCTTCAACCTCTTGCCGATCCCTCCGCTCGACGGCAGCCGCCTGCTGCCGCGCCGCCTGGACGCCCTGCAGGACAGGATCCGCCCGTTCTCGTACCTCATCCTCATGGGAGTCGTGTTCTTCCTGGGCGGCGTCATCTTCACGCCCGTGTGGATCTTCCTCGCGCTCGTCCAGGCCGTCCTGGGGATCCCGTTCGGATGAGCGCTCCGGGTTCAGGCTCGTCCACCGAGTACTGGGTCCAGCTCGAGGTGTTCGAGGGGCCTCTCGACCTGCTCCTGCACATCATCAAGAAGCACGAGCTGGACGTGATGGACATCCCCGTGGCGTTCGTCCTCGAGTGCTACCTCGAGTACATCACCGCCATGAAGGAGATGCAGCTAGACATCGCGGCCGAGTACCTCGCCATGGCGGCGACGCTCGTGTACATCAAGAGCAAGATGCTCCTGCCCGTCGACGAGTCCGAGGAGGAGGAGGAGGAGGAGTGCGAGGACCCGCGGGCCGAGCTGGTGCGCAGGCTGCTCGAGTACAAGAAGTACCGCGAGGCGGCCGCCGAGCTGGCCGGCCTGTCCGTGCTCGGTGCCAAGGTGTTCACGGGCGGGTTCGAGCCCGAGCTCGAGGAGCGCGAGATCGATTCGGACGTGGGCCTCTTCGACCTCGTCGAGCGCGTCAACGAGCTGATCCGCGAGGCGCGCGAGAGAGGCGTCACCGAGAGCGACCTGATCGCGGACCGCATCACGGTGGCCGACAGGATCACCGAGCTGGCCGAGATGGTTGCCGGTAGACAGCAGCTCACGTTCCGCGGGCTCCTGCCCGGGGGCTTCGAGCTCTTCGACGTGGTGATCACGTTCCTGGCCATCCTCGAGATGACGCGGCTCAGGATGATCCGCCTCGTCCAGGCGGACGGCGAGGCCGAGATCCTGGTGATGGCGGCGCTCCGGTACGAGGGCGACGACGGCGAGGAGGCGGCGGAGGAGGCCGCCGGGGAGCAGCAAGATGGATGACAACCAGCTCGACAGGATCCTCGAGAGCCTGATCTTCGTCTCCCGGCAGCCCGTGACACCGCTGGCGATGGCCCGGGCGGCGAAGATCAAGGTGGCCGATGTGCGCAAGGCGCTCGTCCGGGTCCGCGAGACCTACCTGCCGCGCGGCATCATGCTCGAGGAGGTGGCGGGCGGCTGGCAGTTCCGCACGGTCCCCGACGCGGCCGAGGCGGTCAAGAGGCTGCTCAAGTCCAAGCCCATCCGCATGAGCCGCGCCGCCATGGAGACGCTCGCGATCATCGCCTACCGCCAGCCCTGCACGCGCGCCCAGGTGGACGAGATCCGCGGTGTGGAGACCGGAGGCGTGGTCAAGTTCCTCCAGGACAAGAACTTCGTGAAGATCATCGGCAAGAAGGAGGAGCCGGGCCGGCCCTACCTCTACGCCACCACGCCATTCTTCCTGGAGTTCTTCGGCCTCGGCAAGCTCCAGGATCTTCCCCCGCTCCAGGAGTCCATCGAGCTCGATAGCTCGGACATGCCCGCCGACTACCTCGAGCCCGAGCCGGAGGCCTCGCTCGAGGAGGAGCTCTCGGACTTCATCGGCGAGGACGACGGCGACGACTCCCGCATCGGCGACGACTCCCGCATCAGCGACGACTCCCGCTCCCCTGAGCCTGTCAAAGGGGAGGATGAGCCGTGAGCCTCTCCTTCCAGGAGCTCATCATCGCCCTTCAGCGTTTCTGGTCCGAGCGCGGCTGCCTCGTGGGCCAGCCCTGCAACACCGAGGTCGGCGCAGGCACCTTCAACCCCCACACGTTCCTGCGCGTCCTGGGATCGCGGCCCTGGAAGGCGGCGTACGTGGAGCCCTCGCGCAGGCCCTCGGACGGCCGCTACGGCGACAACCCCAACAGGCTCCAGCAGTTCAACCAGTACCAGGTGATCCTCAAGCCCGCGATCGGGGACGTGCAGGACGTCTACCTCGAGTCGCTCCAGGCCCTCGGCATCGTCCCCGTGGACCACGACATCCGTTTCGTTGAGGACAACTGGGAGTCGCCCACGCTGGGCGCCTCGGGCCTGGGCTGGGAGGTGTGGCTCGACGGCCTCGAGATCACGCAGTTCACCTACTTCCAGCGCGCCGGCGGCTTCGACCTCGACCCCGTCTCGGTGGAGCTCACCTACGGCCTCGAGCGTATCGCCATGTTCCTGCAGTCCGTGGACAACGTCTTCGACCTCGAGTACGGCGCCGGCGTGCCCTACCGCGAGGTGCACCACCTGCAGGAGCGCGAGTGGTCCGCCTACAACTTCGAGGAGGCGGACGTGGACCTGCACGTGCGCCTGTTCGACGACTTCGAGGCCCAGGCCATGCGGCTGCTCGAGCGCACCGACGAGGACGGAACCCCCGCGGGCCTCGTTCTGCCGGCCTACGACTTCTGCCTGAAGTGCTCGCACGTGTTCAACGTGCTCGACGCGCGCGGCGCCATCTCCGTCTCCGAGCGCCAGCGCTACATCGGCCGCGTGCAGAAGATCGCCCGCCGCTGCGCCGTGCGCTACGTCGAGCTCGTCACTTAGGGGTCAGACCCCGACACTGACGATGTGCAGCCCTGAGCCCTCGAAAGGCCTTGTGGAAACTCCTGGGCGATTCGTGACGATTCCATATTCTCGAGTGTGATGACATGGCATTGACTTAGTCATACATAATGCTAGACTAAGTCTAGAATGAAGAAGAGCATGAACATGATCAACGTCCACGAGGCAAAGACCCATCTCTCGAGGCTTCTCGTGCGGGTTGAGGGAGGCGAGGAGATCATCATCGCCCGCTCGGGAAAGCCCGTAGCCAGGCTGCTTAGGTACGACGAGCCGCGCCGCACGCTCGGCCGGGATGCTGGCCTGTTCGAGGTGCCGGACGACTTCGACGAGCCGCTGCCCGGCGCGGTGCTCCGCACGTTCGAGGAATGACATGCGCGTCCTGCTCGATACGCACATCTGGCTCTGGACCCTCGTGAGCCCGGACCGGATCCGCGGGCCGGCGCTCCGGCTCCTCACCGACCCGGAAAACGAGCTGCTCTTCAGCGCGGCGAGCGCCTGGGAGATCGCCATCAAGTACCGTCTCGGCAAGCTGCCGCTTCCCGAGCCGCCGGACGCGTTCGTTCCCCCGCGGCTCTTGCGCGACGGCATCACCGCGATCGCGGTCGAGCCGCATCACGCTCTTCACGTCGCGAACCTGCCCGGCCATCACGACGATCCCTTCGACCGGCTACTCGTCGCTCAGGCGATGCTCGAGAAGCTGACCCTCGTCACCGCGGACCACGAGCTCGAGGCCTACGACGTCGAGTGCGTTCTCAGCGGTTGATTCAGTCGAGCTTGAAGACGACGGGGACCTTCACCTTGAGGGGCACGACGGGCAGGGGGGCGGAGGCGAGCACGGTCTTGACGGCCGCCTTGTCGAGGACCTCGAAGCCCGAGCTCTCGACGATCTTGACGTTGAGTGGCTTTCCGGAGCTCTCGATCTCGAAGCGCACCCGCACCGTGCCCTGCAGGCTGTTGAGCCGGGCGATGGGCGGGTAGAGCAGGTTCTTCTGCAGCTTGGCGCGGATCAGGGCGAGCGCCTTGTCCACGTTCATGGCCTTGGGCGGCGCGGGCAGGGCGGGGGGCGCTTTTACGACGGGTCCGGGTGCAGGCTGCGCGGCCGGAGGCGCGGGAGGTTGGGTTTCCGCCGGCTCCTCGTCGACGGTGGCGGGTCCGGCCTCCTCGACCGGCGACGGCTCCTCGGTCTCTGCCGGCTGCGCGACGGTCTTCTTCTTCTTGCGCACCGTGCGCACGGGCTCAAGCTCGGCCTGCGGGGTTCGGACCTCGAGCGTGGGCGGTTCCGGCTCCGGCTCGGTCATGAGCGATACGGGCAGAACGCGGTGCTCGGGGTCGAGGCCGAGGGCGAGGAGCGCCCCGAGGGCCAGGACCAGCAGGACGTGGATGGCGACGGCCGGCAGGAAGGCCGTCGCGATGCGTCTCCTCTCACCCACCCGGCGTCTCGCAGTCGACGTGGTGGACGGCGAGGCCGGGCGGCGGGCTCTGCGTGAAGGCCTCGTCCGGGATCTCGGGATCGATCTCGACGTCGCGGTATGTCAGGACCACGGCCCTGGACTCCTGCGGCATGGAGAACGAGATGGCCTGAGGCAGGCTGTGGCCGCTCTTGCCCACGGGTCCTCGCTTGAGGAAGCGCAGGTCGTAGACGATGCTCTTGCCGCGCCACACCACCGAGCGCAGGGCGTTCGTGCCGAGCGTGCCCGTGACGATCTGCACCTGCTGCTTGAGCTCGCCCGAGCGCAGGGTCAGCAGGTGGTAGCCCTTCATCTTCCACTCCAGGCGGCGGTCCTGGGCCTCGATGAGAGGCGGGATGCCCGAGAGCATGTCCGCCACTGCATCGGGCGGCATCGGGATGCCGAGCAGCCGAGCCACGTTGCACGACGAGGGAGGACCAGTGAAGAAGGCGTCCTGCGTCACGTCGAGCAGCGCGAAGGACAGGGGGTCGGCAGTGAGGATGGCCAGCGGCGTGTCCACGGGGCTCATGGCGTCGAACCGGATCGAGGCGGGCCTCTTCATGAACACGTAGGCGCGGCCGCGTATCCTCTTGCCGTGGTCGATCTGCTCGATGGTGACCGAGGCGCGAAGCGAGTCGAAGTCGGGCTGGGTGAGCTTCATGCGCGAGAGCGGCATTGCCGACGTCGATCCGGTTGCCACGAGGCCCGGGCAGGCGGTGAGCGAGACGCTCATGAGGGCGGCGATGATGCTGAGGGGGCGCATGATCAGTACTCGTCCCGCCTGTCGATGGCGCGGGCCACGGACACGGGGTCCGAGTACTCGATCTCGCCTCCGTGCTGGATGCCCGAGGCGATGCGCGTGATCTTGACCCCCTCGTCGCGCAGCCTCTGCGCCAGGTAGCCCGCCGTGGCCTCTCCCTCGACGGTCGGATTCGTGGCGATGATCACCTCCCTGACCCCGTTCTCGCGCACGAGCGACAGGAGGTGGTCGGTGTCCAGGTCCTCCGGGTTCAGCCCGTCGAGCGGTGCCACGTAGCCGTGCAGTACGAAGTAGCGTCCCCTGAATGAGCCGGAGCGCTCGATGACCTGCAGATCCTGGATGGAGGCGACCACGCACAGCTTCCGCGGGTCGCGGCTCGTGTCGGAGCAGATGGGGCACACCTCTTGCTCGGAGATGTTGCCGCATGAGCTGCACTCGCACAGCTTGCCCCGGATCTCGAGAAGCGCGTGGGCCAGGTCCTCCGGGTACTCCGCCGGCGCCCGCAGGACGTGATAGGCAAGCCTGCGAGCCGTGCGCTCCCCGATCCCGGGCAGCATGGTCAGTAGCTTGACGAGCCGCTCGAGCGGGTCCTGGACGTCGCGCACGATCATGACGTCAGAAGAGCCCCGGCAGGTCCATGCCTCCGGTGATCTTCTTCGTCTCCTCCTTGACGTGCTCGTCCATCTTCTCGAGGGCCGCGTTGACGGCGGCCGCGACCAGGTCCTCGAGCTCGGCCAGGTCCTCGAGGTCGACCTTCTCCCTGTCGATGGAGATCTTGATCACCTTGCGCTCTCCGCTGACCGTGGCGGTCACGCGGCCGTCGGCGACCGAGACGTCCATGGTCTCGTCCTTCATCTCCTCCTTCATGTCGGAGAGCTTCTGCTGGATGCGGTTGGCGTAGCGCATCATCTCGCTGATGCCTCCCCTGAAGGAAGGTCCCTTGGGTCCCTTGGCCATCTTTCACTCCACGTCGGTCTTGATGTCCTTGATGTCGGCCTCGAACAGTTCCTTGGCCTCTTTGATGACGGGGTTGATGAGCGCGTCCCTGCGCAGCTTCTCCGTCTCCTTGCGCGTATGGTCGATCCTGGCGGTGCGCGCGGCGTTGGCCTCGCTCGAGTTGTTCTCTATCACCACCCTGGGACGATCGCCCAGCACCTTGGTGCACGCCTTCTCGATCGCCCTCATGTTGTCCTTCTCGTTGGCGAACGAGCAGTCGAACTCGGAGTGGGCGTCGAACCCGATGACGACCTCACCGGTGTCCACCTTGATGGGCGTGGCCTTGGTGAGGATGCCCATGAGGAACGGCTTGATCGTGCCCGCCTCCTCCACGATCCGTCCCCAGGCATCGGAGCTCGTCTGCCGGACGGCGGCCCCGGCCGGTGCCGCCTGCCTCTGACCGCCCTTCGTCTTCGCGCCCTTCGCGGCTCGTTCCGGCTTCCTCGGCGGGTCGTCTGGTGGGCCGCCCCCGCCCGAACCCTGAGGCACCGGCAGGCCTCCCTGCCTCTTGATGTCGCCGAGCGCCTGCAGGAGCCGCGAGATCGTGGTCAGGGGCTCGTTCTGGGCCAGCTTGAGGAACGTGGTCTCGAGCAGGATCCTCGGCATCGGCGACCGGGCCACCTCGTCCGCAGCGCGGGCCACGTGGCTGAAGATGCGGTAGAGCTCAGGCAGGCTCGTGTTGCTGACCGTCTTCTCGAGCTCTCCGCTCTCCCACTCCGGGATGGAGGCGCCGGGAGCGTCGGATCCCGCGCTCTTGACCACGATGAGGTCACGCACGTGCTCGAGGTAGCCGGTCACGAAATGGGGAAGGTTGTAGCCGTCACGGTCCAGCCTGCCGATGATCTCGAGGCAGTCCCGGGGGTTGCGCTCGATCACGGCGCGCGTCAGGTCGGTGTGGACCCTGTGGTCGGCCACGCCGATGAGCCACGAGACGTCGTCGAGCTTCACCTCGTCCCCGAACGCGGCGAGGATCTGGTCGAGCAGGCTCAGCGCGTCGCGCATCGACCCCTGCGCCTCCTTGGCGACCATCGCGAGCGCCTCGGGCTGCATCGTGATGGACTCGGCTTCGAGGATCTTCTCGATGTGCGTGGCGATGCGCGAAGGGGGGATCCGCCGGAAGTCGTAGCGCTGGCACCGCGAGAGGATCGTCACTGGGATGCGGTGCGGCTCCGTGGTGGCGAAGATGAACGTCACGTGCGGCGGAGGCTCCTCGAGCGTCTTGAGCAGGGCGTTGAAGGCGCTCGTCGATAGCATGTGCACTTCGTCGATGATGTACACCTTGACCCGCGAGTGGGACGGCTGGAAGGCCACCGTCTCCCTGAGGTGCCGGACGTCGTCCACGGAGTTGTTGGAGGCGCCGTCGATCTCCTGCACGTCGATCGAGTTGGCGCCGATGATGCGCGAGCAGGACGGGCACTCGCCGCAGGGGTCCTCCGTGGGACCGTCCGATTTCTCGCAGTTGAGCGCCATGGACAGGATGCGGGCGGCGCTCGTCTTTCCGACGCCCCTGACGCCCGTGAAGAGGAACGCGTGCGCCAGCCGGCCGATGCGTATGGCGTTTCGCAGCGTGCGGCCCACGTGCTCCTGTCCGACGAGATCGTCGAAGCGCTTGGGCCTCCACTTCCGGGCCAGGACGATGTACGACATTACCTGAGGTTGATGACCAGGCCCTCTCGGGCGGCCACCGTGTTCTTGAAGATCTTCTTTGCCCTGCGCTCCTTGTCGGCCACGGCCTTGTCGTCCTGCGATGGATCGTGGTGGAAGAGGACGAGCTTCTTCACGCCCGTGAGCTTGGCGATCTGCGCCCCGACGGTCATGGTGGAGTGGCCCCAGCCCAGCCGCGCAACGCCGCTCGTCTCCCCGGAGTACTCCTCTGGAGTGTACTGGGCGTCGTAGATGAACACGTCCGCCTTGCTGGCGAGCGCCAGGAGCCGTGGATCGGGTATCGAGTAATGCTCGTTGTCCGTGGCGTACACCACGCTCCGGCCGCCATATTCGATCCGGTAGCTGAAGACCCCGTTGGGGTGGTTGAGCTTCGCGTTGCGGACCGTGACCCTGTCCTTCCCCTTGCCGATGGTGACGACCTCGCCCTCCCTGAGATCGTGGAACTCGATCCTTGCCGCCAGGTCGCCGATGACGACCGGGAAGTTGGGGAAGTTCATCTGGCCGTACAGGGTCTCCTCGAGCGTGGCGGTCACGTTGCGCCCGCCGTAGAGCCGGAGCTTGTTGCCCGGGATCATCGCCGGGACGAAGAAGGGGAAACCCTGGATGTGATCCCAGTGGACGTGGCTGAAGAAGATGTCCGCCTCGACCCGCTCCTTCTTCGCGATCAGGCTCTCGCCCAGTCCCTTGATTCCCGTTCCTGCGTCGAGGATGATGAGCTTCTTCCCGCACCGGACCTCGACGCAGCTCGTGTTCCCGCCCACCTTCACGGTGGTGGGGCCTGGCACCGGGATCGAACCGCGAACTCCCCAGAATCTCACCTGGAGCATGTTCACCTCATATGCGGCCCCACGGGGCGAGCCGGTATCGGTTTCTTCTATCGTATCAACGGGTGAGGCGCAAGGGGAGGGCGGATCAGCCTTGGCGCTTGAGGCTCCGGCGAAGCCTCTTCTGGGCTTCCCGGATCTTGCGCTTGCGCTTGACCGACGGTTTCTCGAAGAAACGGCGCTTCTTGAGCTCCTGGAGGACGCCCTCCCGGCTCATGCGGTTCTTCAGCGCCCGCAGGGCCTTGTCGAGGTTGTCTTTGACATCCACCTCGATGGGCCGGAAATGCGAGTGTTTGTCTCTCTTGCGATCCAAAGCGAAGCCATAGATATGAGATTCCATCTTGGATGTCAAGGTGTATTCCCGTGGGGACTGTCGAGGAGGTGGTCGACGTGGACGGCCAGATACGTCGTCACCGGTTCGCTACACCTCCGGCTGCGCTGAGCCTGTCGAAGCGCAGCCCTGGTCCGATTGCATGAGCGGACAGAAGTGCGGGGCACTCCGCCACCCGGGGAACTTTAGGGTGGCTCCGACCCCGCACCTCGCCCGCTCTTGAGTCTCCGGTGGCCCTGAGTTGTCTTGCCCCGTTCCCGTTGCGCTGAGCCTGTCGAAGCGCAGCCCGTCGCAGTGCCCCGGGCAGGCACTGCCCGAGCGCATCCGCGGATCCTTGAGACCGTGTTCAGGCAATCAGAGGATGGTGTACTTGCCGTCCTTCATGATGAGACGGTCATCCACCTCGGCAGTGGTGTTGGTGATGACGCCGTCCACGTGCGTCTTGGAGGTCCACGTGGCCTTGGTCGCCGACCCGAGGGGGTCTCCCGTGGCCATGTGAACGCTCGGGAACTTCTCGTCCTGGAGCATGCAGCCGATCAGATGGGTCAGGCCGATGTTGGTGCCGAAGGCGAACTCGCCGATCCTGTCGGAGTTCTCGTCCGACTCGAACACGATCTTGCGGTAGGTCTCGACGACGTCCTTTCTGTCGCACTTGATGTCCTTGACCCGCGAATCCTCGATC
>JAFDER010000399.1 GCA_019310245.1 Deltaproteobacteria bacterium | reverse complement strand
CGATTCCCGTGGCGAGGTCGCTCATGCCCGCGCTGAAGCCGTTCTGCCACGTCACGCTCCCGTGGGGGGTCATCCTCAGGACCCACGAGCTCTGGTAGCCCTCAGTGGAAAACGCGCCCGTCAAGCCCGCCATGGTGATGCCCCAGTCGCCGAGCACGCCGTGGATGTACTCGTCCGTATCGCTGCCGAGGACGCTCTGCCACTGCACGGTGCCATCCTCGTCCAGACACACCACCCAGACGTCGTATCCTCCCGCTCGGAACGACATCGTCGAGGTCACCGCGTAGTACAGGTGCCCGTCATCTTCGACGAGCGAGGTTCCACTCACGGAGACCTCGTAGTGATCGCCTCCGACGGCGAACTGCCAGAGGATGTTGGCCTCGGAGTCGAGCTTCACCAGCCAGAGATCGGTAAACGAGGAGAAGGACTCGGTGACGGCCGCGACCAGGATCCCTCCGTCGCGGGTCTCGAGGATGCCGATCGGGCGCTCGCCGGCCGGCCCTCCCAGCCGCCGCTGCCATACCACGTCGCCGTCGCCGGCGAGTCTGACAAGCCAGATGTCAAAGTCGACGAACTCCGGGTCGTGGGTGATGTCTGCGAACAGGATCCCCCCGTCATCCAGTGCCGTGACGCAGGGAGCGTCACCGGTTGCCTGATTCACGTACTACTGGTCGAGGACGTTTGCATGCCCGTCCAGGGTCATCATCCACAGGTTGTCCGGATAACCTTCCAGTGCCTGTGTGCCCATGATGAGAATGGTCCCGTCCCGCTTCACGGTCACCGACTCTGCACTGACGATATCTTCGGCAGACACCGTGAGAATCCAGTGCGAGCCCTCGGGCGGCTCGACCGGGTCCTCCCCACCGGTGTCCGGATCTGCCTCCGGCTCGCGTCCGTCGAACGCATCGATGGTGCCGTCGAGCGCTGCATCCTCACCGGGCGTCCCGGTCAATCCGGGTGATGCACGGCAGGATGCGAGAATGGCAAACGCCGCAGCCGCCATCACTCCTGCATGAGATGGAATCCCCATTGCAGGAAAACGATATTATGAAACAGGATCATCCACAACGTGACTGGTGAAGAGCTATCCGCCAAACCCGGGCGCACCATCAGTGTCTAGGGCAGGGTGTAGCGCCGCATGAAGTCCCACATCAGCTGGTTGGCCTCGATGTCGTCGTTGAACGGACCGATTCCCGGGAGGCAGAGGATGCTCGAGCCTCCCGGCCAGCAGTGACCCATGGGATCGAGAGAGCACAGCGCCACCTCGACGCCGCCCATGCAGTCCGAGTAGGTGTCGCAGTAGGAGCCGCCGTGGTCCGTCCTCGTGGGGGTCACCGTGCAGCCGTTGAGGAAGAGCCAGTCCTGGACCGCGTCGGAGCCGTCCCCGTACGCGACGAGCGAGTCCTGGATGCCGTGGAACGCGATCAGGGGCACGGGCCTGGGGGGGCTGCAGTCGTCGATGCCCATGCCTCCCGCGACGGGCGCCACGGCGGCGAACACGTCGCTCGCCTCGCATGCCAGCCGGTGCGACATGTAGCCCCCGTTCGACATGCCCGTGGCGTACACCCTCGTGCGATCGATGCACAGCCTGCCCGCCGCGTCCTCGACCACGTGCTCGAGGAAGCCCACGTCGTCCACGCCGTCGGACGCGGAGCTTCCGCAGCACGTCCCCGCGTTCCACGAGCTGCCCAGGCCGTCGGGGTAGATCAGCACGTAGCCGTTCGCGTCCGCCTGCGCGTTGCCGTCCGAGAAAAGGACCTGCTGCCAGGCGGCGGACATGTAGCCGTGCATGTTGAGCACGAGCGGGGTGGGCGCCGCGGGATCGTAGCCGTCCGGCACGTACGCGATGTAGTGGCGGTCAGCGCCGCCGAAGGCCAGGTTCACGTCGTGCCGGCCCGCCCCGAGATCACCGGGCACGGGGCAGTCCGCCGGCGTCACCTCCGGCTCGACATCATCCGCCTCCCCGTCCTCGGTCACCTCGAGGACATCCTCCGCCTCGGCCGGCGGATCGGCGGCCACCTCCAGGTCCAGGGCCGGATCGTCTTCCGCGTCGCCCCGCATCTTCGTCGTACCGCAGCCGAGGGTCAGGAGGGCCGCGGCCGTCAGGAGCACTCCCCGCATCATCATGTCATGAGGATATCCCCACGCGGGGCTGGGGGCAAAGGGTTTAGGGAACTAGAGAAGATCGATCGTGGCGTAGCCATGGCCGGTGTTGGCACCCGCCGTGGCCGTCGGGCTCGCGCCGGAGTTGTAGGAGCCGCCACCGCCGGCCACGCGACCACCGTCTCCGCCGGAGTAGCCGCCGCCGCCGCCGCCGCCGCAGCTCCCGTTTCCGGTGCCGCCACAGCCGAAGCCGCCTGCTGCCGTGCCAGCGCCGCCAACGCCTCCTGCCGCGTAGGACTGCGACGTCGCGCCCCAGGAGCCGTCCGCTGCGCCGCCGCCGACGAAGCCTCCGCCGCCGGAGCCCCAGGACGAGGCGGAGACGATACCTCCGAGCGTGATGCTCCCGCTCTTCGCCCCACAGCCGTGGCTGCTGGATGAACCCGAGCCCGTTCCGGCTTCCTCGGACGTGCGTCCATCGCAGCCGTTCTGGATCACGGATGTCCGCGTTCCAGCACCGCCACCGGCCACTATCATGGCCGCTCCGCCGGAGTCCACGACGAAGGTACCTCCTCCGCCTCCTCCGCTGCAGCCGTTGTCGGTTCCAGTCTGTCCGACCATGACGGAGAGGACCTCGCCCGAGGTCAGGGCGAAATTGCCACCGAGCATGGCGCCGTTGCCGCCGGAGTAGCTGACGTCCGCGCTCACTCCCTCTGCTCCGTAGACCTCGATCCTGAAGGTTCCGCTCACGGGCACGGTCCACGTCTGGATGCCACCGGTGATGGTGACCTCGCCGTCGAGCGTCGTTCCGGTGTAGTCCGTGTCACACTGCGCCTGCGTGGGGCCGCTGGGTCCCGTGGCCGTGCAGTTCGTGAACGTGCGGATGCCGGACCAGGATCCGCCCGAACCGCAGAAGTCGACAGTGAGCGTCTGGGTCGGGGGGCTGCAGCTCGCCGTGTTGACGCCGCCCCAGTTGAGGTTGTTGATGCAGGGGCGCGCGACCCAGTCGGGGGTGAGGCAGGTGCAGACCGTGCCCGAGGCGGCGATCGCGTAGCTCGACGTGCCGCACGTACCGGTCACCCAGCTGTTACCGTCGCACGACCAGGAGCCGGACGCTCCCGTCCTCAGGGCGTTGGCCATGGCCTGCACCATCGTGGGATCCGTGCACGTGCGGCCCGTTGTGTCGTACGTGCCCGATATCGTGACCGTCGTCAGCCCGCTCGATGGCAGGCTGGTCCTCCACGTGTTCCAGGTCGTGCACTGGGGCGAGGAGGAGAGCAGGGTGCCGCTGGGGATCGACTCGGAGTACGTGTGGCACCCGCCTCCCGTGGGCGTGCACGTGAACCCATCGCCCACGTATCCGGAGTTGCACGCGCAGGTGTACGTGCCCGGACCGGTGTACGTGCAGGTGGCGTTGATGTCGCAGGCGTGCGTCCCTGCCGTGCAGTGGTTGATGGGCGTGCAGGAGTAGCCCGAGCCGGTGTATCCGGAGTTGCACGTGCAGTTGTACGTGCCGGGGCCCGTGTAGGTGCAGGTGGCGTTCGTGTCGCACAGATCCGTCCCGGCCGAGCAGTGGTTGATCGGCGTGCAGGAGT
>JAFDER010000398.1 GCA_019310245.1 Deltaproteobacteria bacterium | reverse complement strand
CGCCACCGCACCGCGCAGGGCGGCCACGGCAGGGGCGATCACGCGCTCCTCCTCGTCGCCCATGATCCCGCCGTCCGATGCGTGCGGGTTGAGGCCGCACACGGCCAGCCTCGGGGACTCGATGCCGAGCTCCCACCTGAGGTGCCCCCAGAGGAGCAGGGCGGACCACGTGACGTCTCCGGGTGTCAGCCTGCCGGGCACGTCAGAGAGAGCGACGTGACGCGTCACGCAGGCGGTCCGCACGCGTGGACCGCTGAAGATCATGACGACGTCCCGGGCGCCCGTGGACGCCCTGTCTGCCAGCCATTCCGTGTGACCGCGAAAGCCGGGCAGGACCGCGGCCATACGCTCCTTGTTGACGGGCGCCGTGACGAGCGCAGAGGCCTCGCCGCCGCACACGGCGTCCAGGCCCGCCTCGAGGCACGTGATCGCGGCCTGCGCCGGAGACGCGCCCCTCTCCCCCACGACGACAACGTCCCCGGCATCCCGCGGCCCGTCCAGGCCCGCGTGCCAGAACAGGACCGGCCGGCAGACGGACAGGACGCGCGCGTCGCGCACCGCTGCCAGAGACACCTCGGGCCCCACGCCCAGGCTGTCGCCCGCACACACGGCCACCCGGGGAAGACCCTCCGTTTTCTTGTCCCCGAACATCGCCTTCCAATATAACAATGAATGGCATGAAGGAGAAACTCCTCAAGAGCGTCTCGATCGTACTGCTCGCGATCGGAGCCATATTGCTGCCGTTCGTCATCTTCGGCGACGGAGGCATGCCCCGCGTCAAGCGGCTCCAGGAGCAGGTGGATCGGATCCTGGAGAAGAACAAGGTTGTCGAGTGGGAGACGCAGGAGCTGAACCGCGAGATCCAGCACTTCCGCAGTAATCCGGAGCTCGTCAAGCAGGTGGCTCGCGAGGAGCTCGGGTACGTCACGTCGGACGAGGTGGTGTTCATCGTCCCCTGACGTGAACGCGCAGACCTCTGGCGCCCCGGATCGAATTTCCGTATGATATCAACTCTCGACGCCTGACGGCGAGGACACGAGCATGGCAGTCAAGGGAAGAACCGCAGATCACACCGTGCTCAAGGCCCTCCTGGACCGCGGAGCGATCACCCCCGACCTGTACGAGGGGGCGCTCAACAAGCAGCAGGCCTACGGCGGCTTCATCGAGGAGATCCTCCTCGACTCGGGAGTCGTGGACGAGAGCAAGCTCCTGAACACGCTGGCCGCGCACTTCAGGATCAAGTTCGTCCTGTCCGAGAAGCTCAGGGAGGCCACGTTCGACCAGACGGTGCTCAAGACAGTGCCGGAGAAGGTGCTCCGCGCGGCCCAGGTCTTTCCCATCGCCTTCGACGCGAAATCGAGGACCCTGTCCATCATCACATCGAGGCCGGACGACATCGTGTCCGTCTCCGAGGTCGAGAAGGCCGCAATGGCACGCAAGGTCGTCTGCTACCTGGCGCGCCCCGCCGCCGTCAAGGCGGCCATCGCCCGGTGGTTCGACAGGGACATCCACGCCTTCGACAAGCTCAAGCGCGAGGACATGGAGCAGTTCCACCAGATGATGGACGTCTACGAGCGCAACGTGCTCGACGAGACGACCATCGCGGCGGCCGCGGTCAAGTCGGATGGACAGGAGTCCACCTTCAGCGCCGAGGACCTCGAGAAGAGAGCCGCGATCCCGGCAGGCTCGTCGGACAGGTCAACCTACGAAGCCGGTGAGAACTTCCTGAGCACGCTGCACATCATGATAGGACTCCTCGAGAACGACAGGGCCGAGCTGAGGGGCCACTCGGTTCAGGTCTCGAGGCACATGCGACAGATGGCCGAGAGGATCCGGCTGTCGGATTCGGAGAGCGTGGCGCTCGGCATCGCGGGCGCGGTGCACGACCTGGGCAAGTTCGGCCTGTACCATCTCACGGCGCTCAACGTGGCAGAATGGCAGGGCCACTGGGAGGCCGCCGCCTCTCGCTACACGGTGCCGACGAGGCTGTTCGAGTCCGTGCAACTGCCCCTGTCCGCCACCCAGGCCATCGACCACATGTACGAGCGGTACGAGGGGAGCGGATTCCCCGAGGGGCTCAAGAGCAAGGACATCCCGCTGAGCGCGCGGATCCTGGCGATCGTGGACACGTACAGCGACCTGACCCTCAATCCGAAGAACCCCTTCCGACGGGTCCTCAACGCCACGGAGGCGGTCCAGGTCTTCGACAAGTACAGGGAGACCATCTTCGATCCCATGCTCGTGGACGTCTTCAAGGCAATCGTGGCCGGGGACGCGCTCAGGCACACGATCCTGGCCGGGCAGAACTCGGTCCTCATCGTGGACTCGGATCCCGAGCAGGCCATCATCCTCGAGCTCAACCTCGTCAGAAACGGCTTCTCCGTGGAGGTGTGCTCCAACACGCGGGCGGGCATGCAGACGGTCATGAACAACCGCGTGGACCTGGTCATCACCGAGATCGACCTCAAGCCGATCGACGGCTTCGAGATGGTCGACAGGCTCCGGGGTGACGACCGTTTCAAGGACCTGCCCGTGCTCTTCTACACGACGCGCTCCGATCAGAAGGACGTGGCCAGGGGATTCGAGCTCGGCGCGCTGGACTACGTGGTGAAGCCCTCTTCGGTCGACGTCATCGTCGCCAAGATCCAGCGGGGACTGCAGGCGAGAGCATCCCAGACGGTGCCCGCCGCCGCGGGCGGCGTCTCCGGCTCGCTCAGCGAGATGGACATGCCCGACCTGGTGCAGGTACTCAGCCAGGGACGCAAGACGGGGGCGCTGAAGATCCAGAGCCCGTCGGGCAGCGGGGAGATCCACTTCAAGGAAGGCAAGCTCGTCAACGTGATCTACAAGGGCCAGGAGGGGGAGGAGGCCTTCTACGAGATGCTCCACATCAAGGACGGGCAGTTCCAGGTGGACGCCTCGTTCAAGCCCGAGCGCGAGATCATCCAGGTGAGCGCCGAGTCGCTCCTGCTCGAGGGCATGCGCCGTCTCGACGAGGCGAACAGGTAGCCGCTCAACATCCCGATTTCATTGGAGTGTGCCCGGCCAATCACCTGTTGACGCGGATCGAGGGGTGCTATACCTTTCTCCGATCAAAGAGGAGGGTGTGCCATGAAGATCCGCCGATTGACCGAGATGAGCGCCATTGCCGCCGCCGTGCTCATGCTCTGGGGGTGCCCCAAGAAGGAAACGGTGACGGAGGTCGTGGAGCCGGAGCCGGAGCCCGTGGAGACGTTCCCGATCGAGGAGGTGGAGCCGTTCAACTACGTGTGCGTCGAGATGGTGGGAGGCTACGACAAGCACGGCGTGGTCATCTCGCAGCTGGTCGTGGCCATCAAGGAGCAGGAGATCGATCTCAAGGGCCCGATGTTCGGCATCTACTACAACAGCCCCAAGGACGTCCCGCCGGATCTGCTCAAGTGGGAGGTCGGGTTCCCCGCGATCGTGGACATGGAGAACCCGCCGGCGTCGCCCCTCGTGGCCAAGACGTGGGAATATCCGTGGGTCGTGGCCACGGTGTACACGGGTCCGTACCAGGGCACCGAGGAGACCTACGAGAAGATCCAGGCGTGCGACGACTACGAGATCGCCGGCCCAGCCATGGAGCGGTTCCTGGATGAGAACCCCGACATGATCGAACCCGACGACCTCAAGACCGAGGTCTGGGTGCCGGTCCAGGAGCCCGAGCCGGAGGTCATCGAGCCCGAGGAGGGCACGGTCGAGGGCGACGAGGCGGCAGCCGAGGGCGACGAGGCGGCGGCCGAAGTCATCGAGCCCGAGGAGAAGCCCGCCAAGAAGGACAAGAAGAAGGGCAAGTAGCTCATCGAGCGGCTACGCTCTACTTTGCATTCATGAACGATGGAGACGCCATCAAGCGCCTGACCGAACGTGCGCGCGCGGCGGGTTGAGCGTCGAAGCTGGGTCCGGGCGACCTGGAAGCTGCGCTCGAGGGGCTCGAGATCGAGCCTCACCCC